>NZ_JBHXAS010000190.1:0-6344 GCF_042727425.1 Peribacillus sp. NPDC060253 | reverse complement strand
CCCTAAATCTTCTATTTAAAACCGCTAGAGTGACCATTGATTACTATAAAAAAAAGTAGACAGTGACAACAGCTCCCAGGGCTCCTGCTATGGAAAAATGGAGCAACTTAAGTTTTTTGCCGATCAAAATCCATAGACCGCAATTAATAAACAAGAAAACATAAAGGATATTTAAGTTTCCGGGTGCTATTATTTCAGCCAAACTGACTGTTAATAAAAGCAATGATAGCGCCATTCCCATCAAGGCCATTTGAAAGATGACTTTCCTGCCCATTAAGCTGCGGGCCGCTAGCCCAAAGACAATGATTGAAATAGTTGTCACAAGCATTTGCATTCTTATGGGTATTTCAGTAAAATAATTCAAAAATACAATAAATGCAAAAAGGGCTCCAATTAACAGCCCGGTAAGAATATCTTTTTTATCATTTCCGGTTTTAGGCGAACTTGTTGGCGGTAATTCGCCTTGACAGTATAATGCAAGCAGGTAATTACAATATTGCTCAGGAAGCATACGACTTTCCTTCCAGGCGTTTATTTCTTGAATGATAATTTTCTTTCGCATCTCATCCATGAATTTCACATCCTCATGCCGATCTGTTCTTATGAGTAACGGCTTTTAGCCGCTTTTTACGGTTGGTTGGTGGTTAACAGAGAAACTTAGTTACAGTGATCTACATCTCCATTAAATAGATATCTGTATAAATATTGTTGTAACAAGGATATTTTACATCCAAGTGTAAAAAAAAAAGCCGCTCCCGAACGCTGGGCATTCAAAGAGGGCTCTGTGAAGGGCATATATATTTTATTCTAAGAAATCTTTCAAGCGCTTGCTGCGGCTTGGGTGTCTTAGCTTCCGCAACGCTTTCGCTTCGATTTGACGGATACGCTCGCGGGTTACCCCAAACACTTTACCGACCTCTTCAAGCGTCCGTGTACGGCCATCATCAAGTCCAAAGCGGAGTCTCAAGACGTTTTCTTCACGGTCTGTCAGTGTATCCAATACGTCTTCAAGCTGTTCTTTCAATAGTTCATATGCTGCATGTTCTGATGGGGAAGTAGCATCCTGATCTTCAATGAAATCACCTAAATGGGAATCATCTTCTTCACCTATTGGCGTTTCCAAGGAAACAGGCTCCTGAGCTATTTTCAGAATTTCACGAACTTTTTCAGGAGTTAAGTCCATATCTTCTGCAATCTCTTCTGGCGAAGGTTCACGTCCTAAATCCTGAAGAAGCTGTCTTTGGACACGGATCAATTTATTGATGGTTTCCACCATATGCACCGGTATCCTTATCGTTCTTGCTTGGTCGGCAATGGCACGGGTTATGGCTTGGCGAATCCACCATGTTGCATAGGTACTAAATTTGAACCCTTTACGGTAATCGAATTTTTCTACCGCTTTGATCAGACCCATATTACCTTCTTGAATCAAATCAAGGAAAAGCATACCCCGTCCGACATAGCGTTTGGCAATACTGACAACTAGACGTAGATTGGCTTCAGCTAAACGGCGTTTCGCTTCTTCATCTCCATCTTCAATTCGCGTCGCCAGAGAGATTTCTTCCTCTGCCGATAATAGGTCAACGCGACCTATTTCCTTTAAATACATACGGACAGGATCATTAATCTTAACACCAGGAGGAACACTTAAATCATTTAAGTCAAACTCTTCTTCTTTTGCAAGTTTCTTTTCATCTGGATCATCTTCATCATCGTCTTCCTCACCATCCGTGAGAATTTCGACTCCGTTTTCTGCTAACACCTCATAGAACTCATCCATTTGATCGGAATCTAACTCAAAACCGCCAATCATTTCAGCGATTTTTTCTAAAGTTAAAGAGCCTCGTTTTTTACCTAGCTCTATTAATTTTTCTTTCACCTGTTCAAGGCTAAATTCATTATCAACTTGTTTGGAACGTGCTGGTTTTTCAGCCATTAGTTCCCCTCCTTCCAGGACTTACACCTAAACAACTACAACATTTTACGCAATTTAATGATTTCCATGGCAATTTTTGCAGCAGTGACATAATCACTTCGTCTCACTGCATCTTTTTCTTCGACTTGTTTTTCTTTTATCTTTAACAATTTTTCATATTTCAACACTTGATTTATACAATCGGTCAGTTCTTTATCGGTAACTTCCTCATTCACTGACATCATTTCTATTTCCGAAACGATCCTTCTCAAGTTTGGATCCGGTAAATAAGTAAGGAAAAAGCTTGTATCCGGTTCGTGTCCATCTTCATAGAACGCATATAAATAGGTGATGATTGCCTGATGTTCGTCTACATGAAAGACCGTTTGCCCAAGCAACTGCTGAATCTTGAAAGTCATGTCCCTGCTTTTAAGCATATGGGCAATCAACTTCGTTTCAGCATTATGATGAGCAGGCTTTAATTTATGCTCATATTGCAGTTCCATTTTCTTTTGGGCTGCAGGCTGCGGCAGTGTTCCCTTCTTACGTTCTGTAAAGAACACTTGTCGCTGCTGCTGCTCCAGCGCATCCAATGACAGGGAAAATTCAGATGATAACTGCCGCAGATAATGGTCCCTCTCCACTGCATTGGGCAATCGCGAAATTTCTTTAAGGACTTCTTCGATATATTGAATTCGATCTCCTTCATTATTTACATTTTTCCCTCGGCGCAAATAATGCATTTTGAATGCCATGTAGGTTAAACTGGCCCCTATTACTTCAGAAACAAAGCTTTTTTCACCGAATTCCTTTATGTAGTCATCGGGGTCCAAGTTATCAGGCATGAGAGCGACCTTCACTGAAAAGTCGTGGTCCTGCAACATATTAACAGCACGATTGGCAGCGTTCAATCCCGCAGAGTCCGAATCGTAGCAAATAAGTATCTGGTCAGTATTTCTTTTTAATAGCTGGATATGCTGATCCGTCAAGGCAGTCCCCATCGTAGCGACTGAATTCTCAACACCGGCACGCACAGCTGAAATACAATCGGCAAAGCCTTCAAAAATGACGACTTGTTCTTTCTTACGTATGTGAGGTCTTGCATGATGAAAATTATATAGAGTTTTACTTTTATTAAAGATTGGCGTTTCAGGACTATTCAAATATTTGGGCTCATCGTCCCCCATCGCTCTGCCTGAGAACGCAATCGTATTTCCTTGATGATCCATAATTGGAAACATGACTCTATTTCTGAAACGGTCAAAATATGACTCGTCTTTTTCCCTGAAAATTATAAGCCCTGCCTGCTCCATATATTCCGGTGGAAAACCACGTTTTAAAAGAAACTTGGAAACGAAGTCCCATGAATCCAACGAATAACCAATTTGGAACTTTTCTATCGTCTCTTCAGTAAACCCTCGTTTAAGTAAATATTCGAGAGCATCCTGACCTTCCTTCGTATTAACGAGGAGGTGATGATAAAATTTCCGCAGCAGGTCGTGGGCTTCAACCATTTGCTGCGAGCCAGCAGGCATGTTAGAACGCTTGGAATCTTTATTAATTTCAACATCCAAAGGAACATTTCCTTTTTCAGCTAAAACTTTTGCAGATTCCACAAAATTATAGCCTTCTATATCCATTAAGAAGGTAAAAATATTTCCGCCTGCCCCACAACCAAAACAGTGAAAGATTTGTTTTTCCGTTGAAACGGAAAATGAGGGCGAGTTTTCACCATGAAAAGGACAAAGGCCAAAGTAATTGCGCCCTTGTTTCTTCAGCTGGACATACTCTCCAATTAAATCAACAATGTCTACAGCTTCGCGAATTTGGTTAATTTTTTCATCTTCTATACGGCCATTTATCATTTTTCCACCTTGCTATATTGGTGATAGTTTCTAATTCGATACAGATTCCTAATTCCCTGCAATGTTCGACAAAGTTTTCAAAAGTTTATTTGTAAAACATGTACGATCTTCCTTTGTGAATGCTTTCGGCCCCTTCGTATGTTTACCCTGTCTGCGGAGTTTCGCCGATTGATAACGCATATCCAAGAGCATGAAAATATTCTCGTCAGTGTATTCTTTTCCCCTTGGTGAAAGAACATAAACGCTTTTTGGAAGTAGGGTTCCAGCCAACCCAATATCTGCAGTAACGACAATATCACCCTTTTTTACTGAATTAACTATATAAAGATCAGCCGCTTCTTTGTCTGCATCGACATACACCCATTTTCCTTCAGGGTTATTCATCATATTTTTGTATGATGCAACAAAACAGACTTCGACATCGTGTATTCGTGCACAATGAAGGATCTCGTCTTTCACCGGACATGCATCGGCATCGACATGTATGGTAGGTTTATTCATACCTTTAAATTCTACATCTTTCTGCATAATCCTTTTTCTCCCCTAAATTTTATGAAGATATCATGAATTTTAAGCATTGGTTCAGAGAACTTTTCAAAAAGAGCCAACATTATTCTTCAAAGAATATATCTCATATTTAAGTGAAATTGCTGCTTTTTCTTGAATCAGATGCGGCTCATTTAAAATTATACGGAACATGTCGAATTATTTTTATGATAAAAACCTTGACATCTCATTAACCTTTAGTTTATTCCTTATTAATTAAGTCTAAACCTTAAGATTACTTTTTTCTCACAATTTTTTATTATAGTCTATTTGATTAGAAGATGCCAACATTTAAATTCCGATGGTGTTTTCATGCAAATCAATGGGTTTTCATTTGGAAATGAGGTGGAATCATATGTAATTATTTCTAATTTTGTTCGCTATTTACCAAAAGGACCTTAGCATTAAAATGTGAGCTGACACATAAAGTGTCTAGCTCACATTTTTGTTTGCCTTAATTGTAAGAATAAAATAAAAAAACATCCATCAACGATCTTTGTTTTGAAGGATATTGATGATCAAATTGGCTGTTTCTTCCACAGCTTTATTCGTTACATCAATAATAGGACAGTTCAATCTAGATATGATTGTATCAAAGTATGTCAATTCTTCCTTAATTCGCTCCACATTTGCGTAAATCGCATGATCATTAAGCCCCAGTGACTTTAACCGTTCTTTGCGAATATGGTTCAACTTTTCCGGACTGATCTTTAAACCAATGCATTTTTCAGGAGGAACAAGGAAAAGCTCTTCTGGCGGTTCCACCTCAGGCACTAAAGGTACATTGGCCACTTTATAACGTTTGTGGGCTAAATACTGTGAAAGAGGTGTTTTTGAAGTGCGCGAAACACCCACAAGGACGATATCTGCACGTAAAATCCCTCTAGGGTCCCGTCCATCATCATATTTTACAGCAAATTCAATGGCTTCAACTCGTTTGAAATAATCATCATCCAGCTTTCTTACCAGACCAGGTTCATTAAGCGGTCCTTTTGGTGCTCTTTCCTGAAGGATGTCCATGAGCGGCCCTAAAATGTCATAAGCAGACAGGTTTTCTTTTTCCACCTGTGCTTTCATATACGCTCTAATAGCTGGCTTAACAAGGGTATACGCAATGATTGCCCCATCTAATTTAGCCAGTGAAATCACTTCATCCACGTTTTGTTCATCTTCAATATACGGTATTCGCTTTATGGAAAAAGCAGACCCCGAGAACTGGCTTGCAGCCGCTTTTGTAACCAATTCCGCTGTTTCCCCTACTGAATCCGATACAACATATATAATAGAACCGTTCATATTCTCCGTCATTCCTTTTGCAAGCCCCCTAATAGCCTTCATCAGCCAAAGCTACGAATGCTTTCGTTATATTGGTTTTTGTAATTCTTCCGATCACTTCATAGCCCTTTTCTGTTTCTTTTACGACCGGTAATGAGTCGATTTGTTTATCGATCAATTTTTTGGCAACATCAATCAAAAGGTCTTCTTTTGAACACATTGTAATATTGGGCATTCTAGTCATGATGATATTGACTGGAATGGAGTTAAGCTCTTGCTTCCCGATGCTCGCACGTAACAAGTCTTTCCTTGATAAGACACCAACGAGCAAGGCATGCTTATCGACAACAAACATGGTCCCTACATCTTCTAAAAACATCATGACGATCGCATCATATACGGAAATGCCCTCGTCAACAACGACAGGAATAGATTGGTAGTCACGTACATAAAGATGGTTTAGGCTGTCCGTCAAAAGCTGAGTTCCTGACCTGCCTGTATAAAAATATCCCACACGGGGTCTTGCATCCAGAAAACCTGCCATCGTTAAAATGGCTAGATCAGGACGAAGAGTCGCCCTTGTAAGATTCAATCTATCGGCAATATGTTCTCCAGTAATCGGACCGTTCTCTTTAACAATTTGTAAAATGAGTTCCTGACGCTTATTTAATTGGATTATAATCACCACCCCACTGCTTTCGCAGAGTAAAGTAACAAAAGTTTTTCATTTAATAATTATATAC
>NZ_JBHXAS010000189.1:0-6382 GCF_042727425.1 Peribacillus sp. NPDC060253 | reverse complement strand
ATTTTAATTATATAGAAAATTGCTAAATAGAAAAGCTATTTTAATAATTTCTTGAAAATTCACGGAGGAAATTGCTCGAGAATGATAAAATGGGGAGATATGAATACATAAACTTAAGAAGTTGGAGAGGTGTATGGAGATTGTTTGATCCCACAGCATTTGAGAACATGAAAGTAGTATTGGAAGGTGCAGTTTATGATCGTGACTTCATAGGAGATATATTGGTTATAAGCCGTGATGATATAGTGAACCTTTCTACCATGTCAAGATCATATAAGATTGAAATGGAATTGAAAGATTCAATGGCGCCCATTTCGATTAGCGGTGCCATCGAGATACATGCATCACTCCAGAATCTAAGTTCGGAGCTGCTCGATTCTAATTTGAATGAAACACATTCCGGTTGCACGGTTGATGTCTTCATTTCTTTTCAAACAAAGCTTGATGCAGTGAGAGCCGAAGCATTCTTGAATGATCTGGAAAAGATTTGGGGAGATCAAAGAATCATTACAGTGAAAACGAGCGAAACGTTCAGTAAAAAATCTGAACCCATTCATTCTTCTGTATTTAAAGTTTCATTTGGAAGGCTTGTAAAAGAAGAGCAAATGGAAGATTTGGAAGATATGGTTGAGTATTTGATACAATCCATACAAGCAGTGAGAATTTCGGGATGATAGGTAAAGGTATGATTATTTAAGTTGGCAAACGTACGTTTAAATACGGTAAAATGACATCATCATACTAAAGGGAGAGATCATTCATGTCCATTTACGAATTAGAAGTCAATAAAATCAATGGCGAAACCATCTCGCTTGAGGAATACAGAGGGAAAGTGATGATTATAGTGAATACCGCTAGTAAATGCGGTTTTTCGCCACAGTATGATGACTTGCAAAGCTTGTATGTACAATATAAAGAGGAGGGTCTAGTTGTACTAGGTTTTCCTTGTAATCAATTTTTGAATCAGGAGCCGGGCGATGATCTAGAAATCGATTCATACTGTAAATTGAATCATGGTGTAACCTTCCCGATGTTTGCAAAAGTGAATGTAAATGGAAAGGAAGCCCATCCTTTATTCAGTTATCTGACTGAAAATGCACCAGGAGTGATGGGGTCCAAATCGATAAAATGGAATTTTACAAAGTTCTTGATTGACCGTGATGGAAAGATTGTCAGTCGATACGCTCCTAAAACAAAACCTTTGGATATGGAAGAAGATTTAAAAAAATTATTATGAAGAGTGAACTCGAGTTCATCGGAAGCTATAGTTTCTGTTGGGCTCTTTTTGTGAGTGAAATATATTTATTTGCATGCAATCGCTTTCGAAAGGAGACAGCTGGTGGGGAAGTTGAATATAATAGGAGACAACAATTAAGGGGGAAAACCATGGAACGAATCGCCTGGGTAACGGACAGTACGGGGACTTTAGACGAA
The DNA here is from genome assembly GCF_042727425.1 of Peribacillus sp. NPDC060253. Taxonomy (NCBI): domain Bacteria; kingdom Bacillati; phylum Bacillota; class Bacilli; order Caryophanales; family Bacillaceae; genus Peribacillus; species Peribacillus sp. NPDC060253. Next base: position 4,948 of record NZ_JBHXAS010000189.1, on the reverse strand, counting down.
GAATTATCATTGAATGAGCATGTATACGTCGTTCCGATGATCGTCATCATCGATGGGAAGGAATATGAAGATGGTATTGACCTTTTACCAGACGAGTTATACCGAAGGATGAGTGAGGAAAAGGTTAATGCAACTACTTCACAGCCGTCGGTCGGCAGATTCCATGAGTTATATAAAGAACTTGAAACACGTTATGATCGAATCATTGCCGTGCATCTTTCAAGTGAATTGAGCGGAACCGTTTCCGCGAGCAGGCAAGCTGCGCAAATGGTTACGATTCCCGTTGATATTTTTGATACTTTACTCATTTCCTTTCCGATGCTATTAATCATGAAAAGGCTTATGCATTATATTGGTAGTGGACATTCCATCCATGATGCTTTCGTAAAAACGAGACTGTATGCGGGTAATCATGAAACCTATGTATTAATAGGTTCTTTAGATCAGCTGCATCGCAGCGGCAGGTTAACGAGTGCACAGTATATTTTAGGAAGCCTATTGAGTTTTAAGCCCATCATTTCAATTGAAAATGGCCTGCTTCATACTAAATCGAAGCCTCGGAATCTTAATAAAGCAGAAAAACTGATCTTCAGTGATTTTCGAAGGTCAGTCGAAGCTGGAAAAGTGAAAGAATGCACGGTACTATATGGTGCGATATCGGAGCAAGCACAAAGGTGGAAAAAGATGATTTCCGAAGAATTTCCCGATGTGTTGATCCATGTATCCCCACTAGGAAGTGCCATCGGGGTGCATACAGGGGAACAGACGATTGGAATCAGTTGGTTCAATGAAGATTAAATCACACCATAATTGAGAACCATGGTAAAATAGAATGGGCTTGGAGTGATGAAATGAAACAAACGATGGTTGATTTAACGGAGAAGTTTGTATATGACCAATTGAATTCTGATGCCAGCGGTCATGATTGGTTCCATATCGATCGTGTTCGGAAGCTGGCTTTACATATTGCAAAAGAAGAACAACAAGGGAATGAGTTTATCATTGAAATGGCGACCCTGCTTCATGATATCCCGGATGATAAATTAAACGAGGATGACGTTGCGGGGTGGAAAAAGCTAGATGAGTGGTTTGAGGAAATAAAATTGGACATGGATAGCGTTGAGGCCATTAAACGGATCATCAACACCATTTCATATAGTTCGGGGCACGCGAAGCTTTCTTCCATCGAAGCTGAAATTGTTCAGGATGCGGACCGCTTGGATGCTATTGGTGCCATTGGGATAGCCAGGACATTTGCTTTTGGCGGGAAAAAGGGACAGCCTATGTACGATCCTTCCCTGCCCATTAGGGAACATATGACAAAGAAGGAATACAGGACTGGTAAAAGCTCTTCCGTTCATCACTTTTATGAAAAACTATTACGTCTGCAAGATATGCTCAACACATGTACTGCCAAGAAGATGGCAAGGGAAAGGCATGAATATATGGTTAGCTTTTTAGAGGAATTTTATAAGGAATGGGATGTACGATTATGAAAGTTTTTAGCATGGAACATGTAATGAAAACCCAAGGGGAAAAGCTTCTTTTTAAAGATGTATCCTTTTCGATCACCGAAGGGGAAAAAATCGGGATCGTGGGTATAAACGGCACAGGTAAATCTACATTATTGAATATTATTGCAGGATTAGAAGACAGTGATTTGGGAACGAAGGATCATCCGAATGATTACACGATTTCTTATTTATCTCAAGATCCGCATTTTGATGAGAAATTGACAATCATGGAGTATATGTATGAAAGTTCAACTCCTGTTTTTTCGTTGATCAAGGAGTATGAAAAAACGCTCGTTCAACTACAGGTTGATCCGCAAAATAGCGCAATACAGGATCGTTTGTTAAAACAGCAACAGGATATGGACACGCTTGGTGCCTGGGATACAAGTGCCAATGCCAGAACGATCCTGACCAAGCTTGGCCTTCCTGATCACTCAAGGAAATTGGGGGAACTGTCAGGTGGCCAAAAAAAACGTGCTGCCCTGGCAAAAACGTTGATTGAGACCCCAGATTTACTGATTCTGGATGAGCCTACGAATCATCTTGATTTTGAAAGCATTACCTGGCTTGAAGAATATTTGGCGAAATATCAAAAGTCCGTTTTATTTGTAACCCACGATCGATATTTTCTTGATCGGGTTTCCAATAAAATCTGGGAAATCGCCCAAACACAGCTTTTCGAATACAAAGGAAACTATGCAGATTATTTAGAATCAAAGGCCATTCGTGAAGAGAACGAATCGGTTGAAAGAACGAAGAAAGAAAGTCTATTCAAAAAAGAACTGGCCTGGATACGTAAAGGTGCAAAGGCTCGTACGACAAAACAAAAGGCCAGGATCCAACGCTTCGAAACATTGGAATCGGGTGTGAAAGATAAGCAGAAAACCGAGAGCTTGGAAATGGAATTGAGTGGTGCCCGTCTTGGGAAAAAGGTACTGGAAATGAAAGATGTTTCTAAATCTTTCGGCGATCAGTCCATCATCAACCATTTTTCCTTTCTCTTCAAACCAGGCGATCGAATTGGGATCGTAGGTAATAATGGCAGTGGTAAGTCTACATTATTAAATATCTTGGCAGGACGGGAACCTATAGATGAAGGAAATCTGGAAATAGGACAAACCGTGAAAGTAGGTTACTATACGCAAGAAAGCGTCGATATGGATGAGAATCTTCGTATGATCGAGTATATTCGGGAAACAGCTGATTCAATCGCCCTTAAAGATGGCAGTTTCATATCAGCAGCGCAGATGCTTGAAAGATTTTTATTTCCAATGGGATCGCATGGAACGCCAATTCGCAAGCTGTCCGGAGGAGAAAAAAGGCGTCTATATCTACTTAACATATTGATGGCGGCACCTAATGTCCTGCTGTTGGATGAACCGACGAATGACCTGGATACGCAAACTTTAACCGTTCTGGAGGATTATTTAGAAACGTTTTCAGGTGTAGTCATCACCGTGTCACATGATAGGTATTTCCTGGATAAGACGTGCCATCAGCTTCTTGTCTTCAAGAACAAAGGGGAAATTGATTTTTATTATGGAAATTACTCAGAGTTCTTGGAAGAAAAGACGGAGGAGACAGTACCTGTAAAAACGCCAGAGCCTCAGCTTAACCGCACGGAAAAGAAAAAGAAAAAACTAACCTATGCGGAAAGTAAGGAATGGGAAGAAATTGAGGGGAACATGGAACGGGTCGAGCTGAGACTGAAAGACATCACGGCAGAAATGTCAGCTGCGGGGAGCGATTTTGAAAAAGTCCGCCTGCTACTTGAAGAAGAAAAGGAACTAAATGATAAATCAGAGCATTTGATGGAAAGATGGACGTATTTAGCAGAAAAATTGGAAGAGGAATAGGCAAGTGACTGGACCAAGCGAGCAAAAGTGGTCCAGTCTTTTTTTTGTCAATCTCAATTGCATGAGAATCTGAGGTCATTGTGATAATATCTAGTACATGGAAACGTTTTGTAAAAGGAGAGAATCAAATTTGAAAATAAAATCAATAGAACCTACACCAAGTCCGAATACAATGAAAATCAATCTAACTGAAGAGCTTTTAGCAGGTAAAAGCAATAATTATAAAAAGGATCAAGCTGGACAAGCACCTCAGCTCATTAAAGATTTATTTACGATCGATGGAGTGAAAGGTGTATATCATGTTGCGGACTTCTTGGCAGTTGAGCGCAATGCGAAATATGATTGGAAAGATATCTTGATCCAAATTCGACAGGTGTTCGGGGAAAAAACCGAAGAACAAAATCAGCAAAATGTTTTAAATGAGCATTATGGTGAAGTATCGGTTGCCATTCAACAATTTAAAGGTATTCCGATGCAAATTAAAGCGAGTGATAGCCAACACGAAAAACGTTTTGCTTTACCGGAATATTTTATAAAGGGCATTGCCGCTGCCCAAAAAGAAGAGGATAATGTTGTCCTGCTTCGGAAATGGAAGGATTATGGCGTAAGATATGGAGATATGGAAGATATTGTGAAGGAAGTATCGGATGAGTTGGTTGCAGCTTATCCGGAAGAACGAATTAATCAGCTAGTGGCTGCTGCGAATGAAATGGTAGATAAAAGGGAAACATTCGTAAAACGTCCAAAAATAAAACTGACGGCAGAAATGCTTAATGACGAAAGTTGGGAAAAGCGGTATCAGGCGTTAGATCAAATGGATGATCCAACTGTCGATGATATTTCAGTTTTGGACATGGCCCTTTCTGATAGTAAGGTCTCCATCCGCAGGCTTGCCGTTGTTTACTTGGGGATGATCGAAGATAGAAAAGTGCTTCCAAGTTTGTATAAAGCATTGAAAGACAAAAGTGCAGCAGTAAGACGGACCGCTGGTGACTGTTTGTCAGATCTGGGCTTTGAAGAAGCGATGGGGGAAATGTCGGAAGCCCTATCGGATAAAAATAAATTGGTCAGATGGCGGGCTGCGATGTTTTTATACGAAGCGGGAAATGAAACGACCCTCCCTTATCTTAAACGAGCGGAACAGGATGCTGAATTTGAAGTGGCCCTTCAGGTCAAGATGGCCATTGATCGCATCGAAAATGGGGAAGAAGCAAAAGGTTCAGTTTGGAAGCAAATGACAGAATCAAGGCAAGCGAATGATAAGTGAATGTAATAAAGGCATACGGGTGATTCAGCCCGCATGCCTTTTATTATTTTTGTGGAACTTTTAGCAGCTGCATGATGGGAAAGAAAGAAGAACTTGAATAAAGGGGGTTCGGTAAAATTCAATTGGATCATCGGATAATCGTCCAAAACACCAATAACGCATATTTTCTTTGCGATATAGCAGTTTTAAAGAATAGAATTCTGTTCTATTATTTCAGTAAAATGATATTTGTGGATTTTTACGTGTTGAATGGTTGCATTTGTACATAAATATGTTAGAATTTTTAGAGTATACTAAAAATTATATTATAT
>NZ_JBHXAS010000188.1:0-6456 GCF_042727425.1 Peribacillus sp. NPDC060253 | reverse complement strand
ATTTATAATTACCCATAAATATTTTTTATGGTTAAAGGAGAAAAATTTTATGGATGAAAAAGATTGGCTTATTTTAATTACTCTTTACGAAGAAAGAAATATAACAAAGGCAGCACAACGACTATTTATTTCTCAGCCAGCTTTATCCTATCGTATAAAACAGCTGGAAAAAGAGTTCAAAACAAATTTAATCTCTAGAGGCAAAAGAGGTGTCGAGTTTACAGTTGAAGGGGAATACCTCGTTCAATATTCGAAAAATATGCGTAAGCAATTAGGAGCTGCAAAAGAACACATTTCAAATTTGGATAAAAAAGTAAAAGGAACTTTGCGTTTGGGTGTATCTGGCTTGTTTGCCCGTTATAAACTACCAGTATTATTAAAAGAATTTCTAACCCTATATCCAGAGGTTGAAATTAGTTTGAAAACTGGATGGAGTTCTCAAATTCATCAAATGCTTCAAAAAGAAGAAGCACACCTCGGGATAGTTAGAGGCCCTTACAAATGGCAGGAAAATAAAGTGTTATTTCAAGAAGAAAAGATTTGTATTGCCTCCAGTAAAAAAATTGAATTAAAAGAACTTCCTTTTCTTCCTAGAGTTAATTATCAGACAGACCAATCGTTAAGGAATACTATTGAAAACTGGTGGCAGGAAACCTTTGCGGTACCACCTAAGATTTCAATGGAGGTAGATCGGATTGAAACATGTAAAGAACTGGTTCTCAATGGACTAGGATATGCCATTTTACCAGAAATCTGTATTAAAAATGATGAACCATTGTATACTTTCCCCATTGTATTAAGCGATAATAGCTATTTGCTTAGAGAAACTTGGGTTTTTTATCGGGATGTGACTATGGATTTGGCACAAGTAAAAGCATTTATAGATTTTCTTAATGATTCTAAACAATAGAAATAAGACGAAACGAATTAAAACTAGTACAAAGGAAGAGAATTAATATGAAAAAGTGGGATTTAAATAATGCAAGCAAGAAAATCCAATTTTCAGCTGCACTTATAACTGCTTTTATTGGAGGCGGCCTTTTCTCTCTTATCAGGTTGCCAATCCCCTGGCTTCTAGGTCCAATGGCAGCCCTATTAATTGCATCACGTTTCAAAAACGTTAAATTAATTTGGCCCTTTTCGATGAGAAATACTGGATTAATTATTGTAGGTTATTCAATTGGCATCTCTTTTACCAAGAGCTCACTGTCTGACATGATTAGTCACCTTCCCTCAATGTTGATCCTTACAACCTTAATTGTCCTTGTGTGTGTATGTTCAGCTTTTGTTATGACAAAATATTCCGGCATTGACTATCCTACCTCCTTAACGAGTAGTATTCCTGGAGGTTTGTCACAAATTGTTGTGTTTGCAGAAGAAATGAAAGGTATTGATATTACGACAGTAACCTTTTTCCATGTTACAAGAGTGATAATGGTTGTTTTCTTAGTTCCCCTTTTAATTTTCAGTCCTATTTTTGCAGCGAAAAGTACCAACGACTCATCTAAAATAATGGATAACGTTATTCCAGTGTGGAGTGATTTATTTCCTCTTATCTTTCTGTTCGCGCTTATTTGTTTCCTCGCAGCAAGAATAGGTAAAATAATCAAATTACCAGCTCCTTACTTTTTGGGACCAGTAATCGCTGTTGCTGCAATAGGCCTTTTTGGTTTGCAGGGACCACCACTTCCTCCTTCACTTCTTGATATATCTCAATTTATGGTTGGCGGTTATATCGGTTTACTATTAAAACCGGAACAACTTGACAACAAAAGAAAAACCTTATTTTTGGCTTTGATGAACGGACTGATTTTGATCTGCGCAACAATGTTTTTTAGTTTTCTACTGACCCAGTATTATGATTTATCAACTATTACGGGTTTTTTAAGTTTAGCCCCTGGTGGAATGGATCAAATGGGAATCATTGCACAAGAAGTAAATGCTGATGTATCTACTGTTACCAGCTATCAACTATTTCGGATGGCTTTTATTTATGCCGCAGTGCCTCCATTACTAAGATTGGTATTAAAATTAAGTTTAAGAAAAAAAGACAAGAACAGTAACGTTAAAACTAAATGTTAAATAAAAAAGGAGCGAGCTTTGCTCAAGAACACTGAAAAAGTCTGATTTTTAAAAAAATGAAGGTTATCATCCACAATAATTAGATGATGACTTCTTTTTAAATACTAAAAATAGCATTAAATTTCAAAAAAATTCGTTATTGAATCACTTATCCTATGGCTTTATTTGCTCTCCTCCCCATTCTTTATTAAAGAATAAATTATTTTGATACCAATACAAAAAAAATATGTATTTAACTTATTGTTCTCTCTGTATTACCTTTAATAAAGAATAGCGCGCATAAGCATAGTGTAAAACTTATTAATCTACCAGTTAATTTTTCTGAAGAGTCACAAAATTATTTCTTAGTCATCCAGAAATTATTTGAAAGCGCATTCAAAATATAGGAGGGGATATAATAATGTTTCTTACAATTTTAGGCATCTCCATGGTTACCGTTTTTACCTATTTAATTATGTCCAAACGTTTATCACCCATTGTTGCTTTAACTTTAGTTCCGATCGTTTTTGCAACAGTTGGTGGTTTTGGAAGTAAAATTGGCACTATGATGATGGAAGGCATTAAGCTAGTCGCTCCTTCTGCTGCACTATTATTATTCGCCATATTGTTTTTTGGTATTATGATAGACACGGGCTTATTTGACCCACTTATCAAAAAGTTATTAGAAGTTGTCAAGGGAGATCCTGTCAAAATTTCGATAGGTACCACAATTCTTGCATTACTCGTGGCCCTAGATGGAGACGGTACAACAACGTATATTATTACTGTTTCAGCTATGTATCCACTTTATAAACGAATCGGTATGAATCCATTGGTTTTAGCCACAGTAGCCATGCTAGCTTTAAGTGTTATGAGTGGTATGACCCCCTGGGGTGGACCTGCTACCCGAGCAATAGCCGTATTGGGACTTGATGCATCCGAATTTTTTGTTCCACTTATTCCTACCATGATCGGTGGTGCTCTTTGGGTTATTTTCGTCGCATTTATTTTAGGGAAAAAAGAACGTAAACGACTTGGTGTAATACACATAGAAGAGTTGAAAAATGAAATAGCTGCTTCTGTAGAAAATGAAGCCATTGAAACATTTCCTCATATTAACATTAAACGTCCTCGTTTTTTGTGGGTTAACTTATTAATTGTGGTAGGCATTATGGTCATTCTTATTATGGGATTGGTACCTTCCCCTATTTTATTTTTGGTTGGATTCGCTATTGCTTTAATGATTAATTATCCCAATCTGGAAATGCAAAAAAGACGTATCTTGGCACACTCTGGAAACGCGTTAATTGTTGTTCTATTAGTTTTTGCGGCAGGAGTATTTGCAGGAATCTTTTCCGGTACAAAAATGGTTGATGCTATTGCTAATGGACTGGTTGCGATAATACCTGCTTCATTAGGACAGTTTTTTCCTGTCATTGTTGGCATTACAAGTATGCCATTCACTTTCGTTTTATCGAATGATGCCTATTATTTTGGAGTTCTCCCTATTCTTGCAGAAGCAGCTTCAGCCTATGGTATTAGTCCGTTAGAAATTGCTCGGGCTTCTATATTGGGACAACCCGCTCATTTAATGAGTCCACTTGTTGCATCAACCATTCTATTAGTTGGTATGGTTGATAAAGACCTTGGAGAATATCAGAAATTCGCATACAAATGGGCCATCTTGACATCGTTAATCTTAACAGTATTAGCTATAATTAGTGGTGCTATTTCTTTTATGTAACTTATAAAAGTCCTTGTATACTTGTTTGCAAGGACTTTTGTCGCATTTTTCAGCTAGATAGTTTTTTGATACAACTTTGTTGTCAGGTGAATTTCCATAATTGAAACCATGAAATAAGATGGATACTGATGTATTTACTGTTTTTATGTGAATCTGTTGGATTAGTGATTGTAAATATTTTTATCATTAATTATGTTAATGTAAAGCATGCCCTCCCATGACTTACTTACCAAGTTTCATTTCTTTTTTCAACCGTTCCACAAAACGCTCATTGATATAAGTACGGACAAACTGGTCCTTTTTCTCCAAATCGATGTCTTTTCTAAAAAAACCCACCCTCTTAAGGCGTTGATCAGGCAAGTTAGACCATACCTGGTTCGCCTCCTTTTCCAGTGAACTTTCAAAATCATTTTTTTAAAAGAGACAAGGAACGTGATTTTGCAATCTTATCCCTCTTCTTGGGAAGTGGCATCAGGGTGAATGAGTTATCCAACTTAAGGCTACGAGACTTGGATTTCGAGGAAAAACAAATACATGTATTACGTAAGGGTGGAAAAAAGGATGTAGTGGCAGTCTCTCCTCCGTCCATGCAGGACATAAAAGATTACCTAGCTGTGCGATCGGAACGTTATAGGGGTTTAAATAATGATACGGCCTATGTATTCTTGACTAGGGTGAATAATGGAGCCACCCCTCTTTCCAACCGCGCCATTGAGGCGCTAGTAAAGAAATAAACGAAGGCATTTAAGTCCAATAAATCGATGTCACCACACAAACTGAGGCATACATATGGGACGAACTTAATGGAGCAGTCAGGAGACATCCATTTGCTGATGACTCAACTGGGTCATACGTCGACCACAACTGCTGCCCTCTATACAAACCCTGAGCAGGAGAAGGCTAAAAAGGCTGCTAAACTGCTGGGAGAGAAAAGAACAAAATTTCTTGATAAGGATTAAATAATAAAGGGAAAAGAGAAGATTTTCTAGTCTTCTCTTTTAGCATATGTGTAAATTGAATATTTCTGTATTAATGCACGGATGACAACATTCATATAGGCGTTCTTCAAAAATTTTCAAAAGAATAATTAATCAAATGCCACACATTTTCTTTATTTATTTGGTTGAGTCTCTATTAACTTAATGGATAGTAGAGGCTCTCTTTTGTAAAAACCATAAAAGTGGTTGTTATATAATTTAACCTTATGAAAATCGTTTTATAAAGTCTACATGTTGGTTTATTTCTCGAGTGTCTCTAGGTGCAATGTTAATTTGATATAAACCATCAGTTGTTTTAACTTTCAAATCAGATATATTCTTTTTCTTTTGGGTCTTGTCCAGAAATATAGCGAATCATTATAAAATAAACGATTATAGATATAACTTTGTGAAAAAAATTGACCACACATTTATCTCTCCATGTTCTTTTATCTGTTTTACTTTACGATATAAAACGGTGGAATTGGACCTTAGCTCAAAACCAGTTTACTTGAATCAAGGTTGTATTTATGTTTTGTTTCAAATTTATCATATGCAAACGTATTGCTATATCTATTGATGAATATTTGTGACCTACTATAATGTGAAATCGAAGAAATAATTCTAACTTCTGCTGAGAAGTTCTATCTGATTGAAAGAACGATTAAAATACACCAATTAAAGAAGGCTGTTTCTTATCTATGCAAATTGGCTGGTGTAAGTCGAAGTGGTTACTATGATTGGTTAGAGGCAGCTCCTTATAGTGAGCTTCGTGAAGAACAGGATGGATTGGACATAGAATTGATCAGAAATATTTTCATCAATAAAAAGGAAAAAGTAGGCGTTCTCCAAATCAAAATGATTATGGAGAATGACTACTCTGCCGTAATAAATCATAAGAAAACAGACGGTTGATGACAAAATATAATCTTCTGGCAAAAAATCAGAAGGGCCAACCCGTATCGGAAGATGGCCAAGGCAACCAAGGAGCACCTTACTTGTCCAAACCTCCTTAATCGTAAATTCAATCAGGAGGTGCCAGGGAAGATCCTGCTTACTGACATTACCTATCTTTTTTATGGGAAAGGCCAAAAAGCGTAATTATCCTGCGTAAAAGATGCCGCCACAAAAGAAATCGTTACGTACCATCTATCTACTTCATTAGAAATGGATACCGTTTACGAGACTTTAAATAAGCAAAAGCAGGCTGTGTGTCACGAGTTCCATCCGAGTGCAATCCTTCATTCTGAACAGGGGTTCCATTACACCCATCCGCTCTTTCAACGCAAAGTGAAGGAACTCGGGATAACCCAATCCATGTCCCGCAAAGGAAACTGTTGGGTTAATGCGCCAATGGAAAGTTTATTTGGCCACTTTAAGGATTTGGCAGAATATAAAACATGTACTAATATAACGGATGTGAATGAAGAAATTGATCGAGTTATTGAAGAATATAATGAACATCGTAACCAATGGGGGCTAAAGAAAATGGCCCCGGTACAATACCGGGACCACTTATTAGCCGCTTAGGCACTTTTTTTATACTGTCCGTAAAATGGGGCACAGTTCAAATCTTCAAAATGAACTGCACCCCAATTGTTAGACAACATCTAACAATTGGAGGTGCAGTTTTTTTGACTAAATATACGATAGACGAAAAATTACATGCAGTTT
>NZ_JBHXAS010000187.1:0-6577 GCF_042727425.1 Peribacillus sp. NPDC060253 | reverse complement strand
AAACTGCGTCAGACTTAAACTGAACCGCCGTATACCGAACGGTACGTACGGTGGTGTGAGAGGTCGGAGGCTAGGCGCCTCCTCCTACTCGATTTATGCAACTATCGGGGCAGGTTAGCTCTATAAGATATAGAATTGTAAAAAACTTATATATCAATCTTATTTTGTATAAAGCAATAATATAAGTAGGTATTTTTATATAGAGGAAAAATATAAATCTCCAATAAAAAGTAGAAATAATGAATTTTAAGGATGTGTTCATTCTAGAACAAGCTCAACTTGTAATCCATTCACAACAAGAATTAATGGATGGTGGACTAGACGAACAAGGTGTTTTTGAGAAAGAGAAAATACTTTATAACATCAATTCTGTTATTGGAAAGGCAATACAGGAAAAAGCTTATATTGTGTTCGTAAGAGATACAGACGTTTCGAATGGTAGTGGGAGTGGATTTCAAATACATCAGGAAATACGAGTGTCCTCCACAGCTGTTATAAACTGCAACTGTTAATCATTTTGATGTAACACTAGTTGGAGATGGGCATTCAACATCAGATCCGGAAATTTTATTTGCGAAGCAAATAATTCAACAGCTTCAGGGTATGCTGAACATTGGAGCAAAAAACAAATGTAGCCTAAATGCCTGTTTAATATGGCATTTAGGCTACATAGAATAAAGACAAAAAATTAAAGATTAAGAGATATAGATGAGGTTTCTTCATTCTCTTTATTCAATGGGTTATCGATCATACTCATTATATAATCATTTCCTTTTTTTCAGATTAATGAACGGTTATTTATTAATTCTCTTACTATTCTAATTTTATGCTAAAAAAATATGGTAATGACTAGAATACGTTGAAATGAACGGGTTAAGACATTATAAACAATCGTGCTAAAATATTTATAATAGAATACCTAATTAAAGGAGTATAGAAAGATTCATTTAAGGTCATAAAAAAAGATGGATACCAATCCATTGATCAGAAGAGGGATGTAATGGAAAATCCAAAGCGGGATTCATTATCGATTCCTGTTCACGAATTATTTTTTGATGCTTCGGTCAGTCCTAGCAGAAAAAAGGATGGAAAAATATCCTTTTACCCCTCCAATCCTTTTTAAAACATTGTTTCGGGACGCCCTGCGAGAAGGGGAACGGAAACAGCAAATCAATATCTTTTTAATACGAAAATGGCCGGTGATGAATTGGATTTCGAACCGAAAATTGAATCATCAACCAATTTTTAAATAGGGAAATTGCTCGTCTGAAAAAATTGACAAAAATCTTGAAAAATGAAATTCAAAATTCAACAAACAAATTAGATCAACTCTTTAGAGAAAATTAGAAGAAGTATGTAGTGAATGAGAAAAGACCCAGTTAAACATGGTTGGCTATTTTTTATCGAGTATTTAGTACTCTTTTTAGAGAGGGAGTTAAATTTTGGATAAACGTGTGTACTTATTGGCGATTGTCTCGTTTGTTGTCGGGATGGTTGAATTAATCATTGGCGGTTTACTAGATATTGTCTCGAATGATTTAGATGTGAGTCTTGGGCAAGTGGGTTTCCTTATGACTGTTTTTTCCCTTGCATTCGCGTTAGCAGCGCCTATATTGTTAGCAGTAACACAAAGAGTTGAACGAAAACGGCTAACTTTAATTACTTTGTTTATTTTTTTTATAGGAAATGTCATTGCTGTTTTCAGCCCCTATTATAGTATTCTACTTGTTGGGCGTATCATTGCTGCTTCTAGCGGTTCATTGCTTATTGCTTTATGTTTAACGATGGTGCCAAATATTGTAACTGAACAATACCGTGCAAGGGCGATCGGAGTTGTTTTTATGGGAGTCAGTGCCTCTCTTGTGCTAGGGGTACCAATTGGATTGATGCTTGGAAATGCTTTTGGCTGGCGGGCACCCTTTATCATGATCTCCATCCTAACCTTAGTTTCGATGGCGGGGGTGTTTTTCTTTCTGGAAAGAATGGCACCGAAGCCTTCTATTCCAATTGGAAGACAATTACGTACATTGAAAAATCGAAAAATTTTACTTGCTCAGGCAACTTCCTTTGTCATGTTGGCGGGTCATTTAACACTATATGGATACCTGACTCCATTTTTAAAAATGAAACTAGACCTTGATGGAACATGGGTTAGTATTGTCTATTTAATTTTTGGAATTGCAGCTGTAGTTGGTGGGGGAATTGGAGGCTTTCTGGCTGACCGTTTCGGATCAAAGCGCACTATAATATCTGTCATTATCTTTTTTGCGGTTTCAATGTTATTAATCCCTTATACAACCTTCTCTTTACCGATTTTCCTAATCTTGATGGTCATATGGAGTATGCTAAGCTGGGCGATCACACCAGCGATGCAAAGCTATCTAATCGAACTGTCACCAGAAACTTCGGATATCCAGCAAACCTTAAACAATTCGGCTGTCCATATGGGTATAGCTTTTGGTTCATTTATTGGCGGAATTGTCATTGAGCAAACCTCTGTCGAGTTCAACCCTATAGTAGGTGGTGTGCTCGTCCTTATATCCTTAGGGACAGCTGCTCTTTCTGTCATGGGTTATGGTCATCAAGAGTTCAAAAAAAGCTGATTTCCCTTTAGCATAGGAGAAATCAGCTTTTTTCCATTAATATTGTATTAGCGTGATTTACGCTAATATGGGGGGTAGGTGTTTATGAATGAAGATTCCCATTTAGTGTTTTTTTTGTTGGCATCCCTTCTGAAAAAAGAACTAGCCATTAGCTAATTCAATTCCATATCAAAACTTCTCCTATATCTTTCGTCTAAACCATACACTAAACATTTGTCCGGCTCCAATAGGTCAGACCTTTTGAACGGGAACTTGAATTTCAAATGTAATCTCATTTGGTTTATCTGTGATTGTAATATCAACGTGCATAATTTGCAGCGCATCGCCGGTAATTTGATAACCACCTTCATCAAGATAATCAAATATTTTACTCAAGCTTTCGCTTCGGTTCCATAATATTTCTCCGTTATAGCGGATACACGCAAAAAAACCGGCCGGAACGATTCGTTGGTACTGTTTTGGTATTTTTTCTTTACTTTTTGCTACAACAAAAATGACTGATGGTTCTTCAAAACGTTTAGTTCTAAGATCTGCTTCCTGGATGAGGATGCCTAGTCTGTTACTGGCCAGAATCGGTGTCTTCTCAGCCAGCATATTTTCTAGCCTTATAACACCATAACAGAGTTCCAAATTATTATTGATTTTTTCATTCAATGTAATTAACTTCCTGCGTCCTATTTCGCGAATCATAACCGTTTGGAGTTCCTTTTCTCTTGCTACGTGATCCAAATATACAATTTTTTCCCGAATATTTTCCTCCAAATCAGTTAATTCGGTCAGCTTTGAAATAAGATCTGCGTGCTTGGCTTTAAGAATGTCAAAAGACTTACTAAAATTGCGTTCATTGAAATAATCCTTTATTTCGTCCGTACTCATTCCAAGTTGCCGTAACTCTTTTATGGTCCCTAAAACTTCGTACTGGAAAATAGAATAGTAGCGATACCCCGAGTGTGGATCGGTATATTGCGGCTTGAATAAGTCAATCCGATCATAGTGGCGCAAGGTCTCCGCAGTCATCCCTCGTAATTTTGCCATCTCACCAATGGTTAGTTTTTCTTTCAGTTTAACCACCTCCTTAAATAATATAATACAGGTATTGACCTTTGTGTAACACAAACCTTTATAATCAAGATACGAAATATTCTAAAACTTCTGAGTATTCTTTGTCAATAGGGGGGAGCTGATTATGGAAGGGAATAAGCTTGTTAGAACGCTTACTTTGTCACAGGTTGTTTTTTTAGGAATTGCTTGGAATAACCCGATGGTATTTTTTAATACCTATGGAATAGCTACCGTAACCTCACATGGTGTAATTACGGGTGCGTACATTATTGCATTTCTAGCGATACTGTTTACAGCGCTCAGCTATGGAAAGATGGCAAAAGCATATCCTATCTCAGGTTCAGCTTATACATTTACTCAAAAATCTATTAATTCTGAAGTTGGGTTTCTTGTAGGATGGACAATTATGCTTGATTATATCTTAACACCTATGGTGACGTGCTTGATGTCCACTGTCTTTTTAAATGCAGTGTTTCCGGGGATTCCGCATTATGTGTGGATTATTCTTTTGACTGCTATCATAGTGGTACCGAGCATACTAGGTGTAACGATATCAGCATCCACAAGTAAAATTTTCGTTATTGCTCAAATCATTTTCGTTTGTTTTTTCTGGATATTAACCGTCAAAAGTTTATTAGAAGGAGTAGGGACTGGCACTCTTTTCTCAAGTAAACCATTATTTAATTCAGATGTTGACTTGTCAGTCATCTTAGCAGGAGCTTCGATTCTTTGTTTTAGTTTCCTTGGTTTTGACTCACTTACTACCTTGTCAGAAGAAACAATAAATCCCGAAAAAACGATCCCAAAAGCTATTATCATAATGCTTTTGTTTACAGGGGTCTTGTACATTGGCTCTTCCTACTTAGCACAATTGGTGCAGCCAGGCTTTTCATTCGAACATCCTGATTCTGCATCCATGGGAATCGCGATACTTGTAGGAGGAAACGTATTTAAATCATTATTTATTACTGGGGTAATTGTTGGGAACTTTTCTTCGGGAGTTGCTGCAATTACAAGCGCATCACGTGTGTTATATGCCATGGGACGGGATTCTGTATTGCCTAAAAATCTATTTGGTTATATTCATCCCAAATTTAATACACCGTTATACGGCATTATCGTGATAGGCACCGTTTCTTTACTAGGTATCTTGTTGACCCTGGAGCAAGTCATCAAGTTTATCAATTTTGGAGGGCTCATTGCTTTTACATCCGTTAATCTATCTGTCATCGCCCATTATTTTATAAGAAATCAGAAACGTTCTTTTAACGACTGCATACGGTATCTATTTTTACCGCTCATAGGTGCAGCATTTACTATGTGGTTATGGTCATACTTAGAAATTGGTGCTTTGATCCTTGGAGGCATCTGGGTCGCATGCGGCTTGGCATATCTTCTTTACATGACAAAATTTTTTCGCAAGCCTCTTCCGGAGTTTCATTTTGATGAAGAGATTATTCCTCAAAAGGTAGAAGATATGAATGAAAATATCCTTTCCCAAAAGGTAGAAGACTTTTAATCCGCTTTTCACACTGAAGTAAGTATATGTAACTAAATGAGATGTGAATATTTTGAAAATAAAGAAAAATGAAAGCGCTGCTTATTTTTAAAACGAGATTGTTAAAGTAAGAATAACGAACAGGAGGTTTTTTCAAATTGTTGAAACTGAAAAAGTTTATAAACGGTGAGTGGATGGATTCTTTGAGTAAACAAAAGAGTAATGTTGTTAACCCGGCAAACGGCAAGATCATTGCGGAGGCTCCCAACGGAAATGTAGAAGATGCCCGGATGGCCATTGATGCGGCACGAACCGCATTTGATTCCGGGATTTGGTCAGACCTGTCGGCTTCGGAACGGGCTTCCTATCTATTTAAAATAGCTGAGAAAATTGAAGAACAGGCATCTGAGCTTAGCCAACTTGAAACAGCCAATACCGGAAAACCTCTGAAAGAAGCAGAGTTTGACATTGCGGATGCAGCGGATTGTTTTCGTTATTATGCCGGTTTAGTCACTAAACCGGACGGTCAAACGTATCCAGTTTCCGGTCCTGTACAGGCCATGGTAATTCGAGAGCCGGTTGGGGTATGTGGGCTGATCGCTCCGTGGAATTTTCCTTTACTGACGGGAGCTTGGAAAATAGCCCCTGCCCTTGCTGCAGGAAATACGATTGTGTTTAAAACATCCGAGGTCACTCCGATTACGACTACTAAATTATTTGAGATTATCGAAGAAGTTGGCATACCAGATGGTGTTGCAAATCTAGTTATGGGTGGTGGTGCAATAGTAGGAAATGAACTAGCGGAAAGCGTTAAAGTTGATATGATTTCATTCACTGGCAGTACATCGACAGGAAGAAGCATCATGAAAGCAGCATCTGGAAATATTAAAAACATTGCACTTGAATTAGGCGGCAAGTCACCTAACATCGTTTTTGCCGACGCAGACTTTGAGACAGCCGTGGATTATGCTTTATATGGTATTTTTGTAAACGCTGGACAAATTTGTAATGCAGGATCGCGCTTGTTGCTTGAAGAGAGCATTCACGACAAGTTTGTCGATAGACTGATAGAGAAAGTGAAAAAGATCCGGGTAGGCCCTGGTGATCAACCGTCAACACAAATGGGTGCCCTTGTCAATGAATCACATATGAATAAGGTACTCCAATATATTCAACTTGGCATAGAAGAAGGGGCGACATTAGCCTGCGGCGGCAAGCGTATCACAAGCAATGGGCTTGAAAAGGGCTATTTTGTTGAGCCGACAATATTTGTTGATACCAAACAGGACATGAGAATTGTTCAGGAAGAAATATTCGGACCAGTACTGACTGTACAAAAGTTTAAAGATGAAGCGGAAGCCATCCAGCTTGCCAATGATACCCCATATGGCCTCGCAGCAGGTGTATTTTCACA
>NZ_JBHXAS010000186.1:0-6589 GCF_042727425.1 Peribacillus sp. NPDC060253 | reverse complement strand
ATTATATATAACTGTTATAACTGTATAGATTAAAAGAATATGGCTTCGCCAGTTCGGAACTAAAGTTCCTCACTTTTACTTGAAAAGATTAACTAATATATCTATTGATAGCTATGAATAGTAATTACAATATTACTTTTAAATAAAGCATGGCATGAAGCGTAAGCGTAATGTCATGGCGTAAGCAATATAACCTTAATTAAATATTGTCACCAGTTTAATAACTGGTTTTATAGATACTGAGTTAATACCCTTTAACTGTAATGACACTCCTTCCCTCTAATGGCTTGATAGCTGTTAGAGGGGGGGGGTTCTTTTTTTATGTCTGAAATAAAAAAAAGAATAATCATAATGACTATTCCTCGTTGTATCTTATCATTAGCTTTGGTGACGAATCGCCTTTCTTGTAAGACCAGAATATTCCATTAACTAAACCATGTAACAAACGGTTTATTTTTTCGTCTGAGTATCCTTCACCGTCTAGTAAGTGCCACTTACCAACTAGGTTCTCAATAGCTTCTATCTGTTCCTTTAAGGTTTCTATTTTAATTTGCTTATTATCCTTTTCTAATATTAGCAATTCATTTTCAATTAGTTTTATTTCCTCTACTCTTTTAGCTTTTCTTTTACGATAAGCAATAATATCTAATTCATCTTCTTCAAAAAGTATATCTATCTTTTCTAACGCCCTTTTAGACTTGTTTAATTGGGCTGTAAGCTGATCTTTTTTAAACTGAGTATTATCTTCTTGCTTATCTTCTTCAAATGTCTTCAATGCCTCTAATATGCTTTCTTTATGTTGCAGAACCTCTTTCTTAATCAATGCTAATACAGGATTATAATAAAAACCTCTATTCCCACACTTACAATGTTTAATGTAAATCTTGTTAATATTTGGTTTTAAGTTACAACCTTGCGACCTTCCACAATCTGCACAGTAAATAAGGTTACTTGTAGGATAAATTCTATTTTTACTTCTAGGTGCTTTAAATGAATATTGATTAACAATATTATTAGCTGCATTCCATGTAGTCTCGTCTACTATTGATGGGTGTGCGTTTTGGACGATAATCCACTCGTCTTTAGGTCTAATATCATTGGAATGCTTACCAATACTTCTATTACTAACTATCGTTCCCTTATAAGCCTCATTATTTATAATTCGTTGAATACTGTTATAGTGAAAAGAGTTCCCTTCCCTTGTTTTAATCCCTATATTATTAAGATGGTTTATTAGAGTTGGTATAGTAGTGCCTTTAACTATTTCAGAAAAAATAACCTGAATATCTTTAGCACGTTCATTAGGAACAAGTTTTTTGGTTTTAGTGTCTTTTGTATAACCTAATGGTGCTACTCCATTTGTCCAATGACCTTGTTTTTGGGCGTATTCTTTACCCCTTCTCATACGTTTTAATATTTGCTTATATTCTCCACTAGCAATAAGGTTAGTTATCCCTAGTAATAAACTATCGTCATCTTTTGCAAGATCATACATTCTATGTGGTGTAACAATGAATGTTTCTGTTTGATATAGTATCCGTTTAATATCACTTGCGTCATATTCATTTCTTGAAAGCCTATCTATGTCCATTACTACCACAGCGTCAAAATAATCCTGTTGTACTCGGTCTAGTAGCTTAACCATTTGTTCTCGATTTATAATGGTGCTACTGGAGGCAACTTCTTCAAATATCTCATATGACCAGCTGTTTTCATTACATAAGGCAATCAGTGTTTGACGGTGGTTATCTAATATTTGTTCTATACCTAAGTTTTCTTCATCTCGACTTAATCTTAAATATACTGCTACATGCTTGATATTCTCGTTGTTAAATAGCAAATAATCACCTTCCTAACGGTAATTATATATTATGCTACCCACCAACTCAACCAGTAGGACCAGTAAATATGAGCATGCCATGGGAGTGCTTCAGAAGTGCAATCAATTTTTGAATGGTGTTTGGAAATAAGGATAACTGTTCTAGAGGAAGGATATTCTGTTGGGGTATTAAGCGGATGACCAAACTTTCGAGATGGGCAGTGGGTAATGTGGAGAGACGGAGACCAACCACTTGGTTAGCTAAATTGATGGTGATTGCGCCACTCTGCGGTCTCCTTTTCTCCCCTATATCCATAGCGGCAAGGAACTTCAAATGGGCTATGAGCCTTTCAGCTTCGAAGAGCGTTAATGTTTCCTGAGGAACGAGCTTATTGTCTACCCTGAATTGGATGAGAGGCCCCTCCTTACGAAAAAAAATGTGGATATCCGATGCCGATACCTGAATGGCCCGGGTAAGTATTTTTTCTGCTGTCTTTTCAATCGATATCAAATCATTCATCACCTCCTATGATTCTTGTTAGTAGAAATTCGACAACTCACGACAAATTCCTGCTTCAAATTAAAAAAATCCCCGAAAAAAATTTCGAGAATCAACTTACATACTCATTTTCAAAGCCAACTTTTGTGAGACCAAATTTCTTAATGCATCTTCATTGTGACCAATCACTAATTTTTCCCCATCAATAAGGATGGGCCTTCTTAATAACTTCGGTTCTCTTGTCAATAATTGGATGACATCAGAAAGCAACATTTCGTCAATATTAACATGTAAGCCTTTGTATGCTTCACTTCTTGTTGCTAAAACTTCATCAAGGCCTTCCGTTGTCAATGCAAGAATTCTTTTTAACTCTACTTCAGTTGGAGTTTCTCTGAATAAATGTCGCTCATCGAAGGAAATATGATTGGCTTTTAACCATTTTTTTGTTTTTCGGCAAGATGTACAACTTGGGTACGAAAAGAAAGTTAAATGTTCCATACAAACACTCCCCTGTTCACATTTTGTATATATATACTCTATGTAATGATTGTATAACATTTGTATAATAGTTGTATATCTTTTTGCACTATAAAACTGTTTAAAATGTGAACTTTTTTTAAACTAAAGGGAGTTTGCCCTTTCTGTTATTCCATTTTTTTCTGCCTGTATTATAATGGGTATAATTAACTATGTTACAGCAGGAGGGTATAAATGGAACAAACTTTAAGAATAACAAACGTGTTAGCAGATCCAACCCGATTTTATATTTATCAATTTATTATGAACAACCATGGAGATGTATCTGTACAGCAAATCGCCGAATCTTTTAAAATCCATCCAAATGTTGCCCGTTTACATTTATCAAAACTTGAGGATGTTGATATGCTCACTTCGGATGCTCGCAAAACGGGGAAAGGCGGACGGCCCAGCAGGCTTTATCGATTGTCTAATAAAGTCATTCAGCTTCATTTTCCATATAGGGACTATCAGCTGCTATCAAGGATTGCAATCCAGACGATGATGACATTAGGAGAGCAAGGGAAACAGGCTCTTTATGAAACGGGAAAATTATTCGGAGAGGAATTGATCAAAGAGCAACTATCATTGAACTCAACACCGATTGATGGACTTGCTTTTTCGGAAAAAGTCGACATGCTTAAAAATGCGGCTACCATTGCAGGCTTCTCACCTGAAATACAAGCAAGCGAAGTAGAAAATAAAATTTCCTTTCGTATCTTCAATTGTCCGTTTAAGGAAGTTACTGCAGTAGAGCCAAATACAATGTGTTCCATGCACAATTCATTTTTAAAAGGGATGTTCGAAGCCTTGTTTGACAATGTACATATTGTGGAAATAGAAAATATGATGTCCAATTGCGCAACATGTTCTTATCAGGTTTCTGTTCTCACATAGAAACAAAAGGCATCCTTTACATTACCTTACAATTTCATTTATAATTATTTGGAATGTACACGACAGTCATAAGGAGGGATTCGGATGGAACGAATGTTCAGAGTATGTGGATTTTGGACAGGAATTATGGCAATTTTCTTTTATCTCGGCCATATGCATCAAACTTCTTTACTTTTCTTTGCACAAACTATCTTTTTTGTACTTTTAAGTTATTTGAAATTATCTGAGCGCATGTATATTTATGTTTTTGGCGCCTATCTTACCGTTTTCTTTGCAGGATTTTCCTACTGGAGCGTATTTATGATGACTCCGGGTACTGCGCATTAAGAACAAGCAATTTACATAACCCATGAATTTTGATTCATGGGTTTTTACTTGTCCTTATAAAGGAAAGAACTTTACTTCTTGAGATAAATTCTTCGATTGAAGCAACACTCTAAAATGTGCACTAAATCCCCCTGGTACGATTAACCCCCGAACTGCACGATTGCGTTTTGCCGTTTTGGAGAATGGATCGGTCTCTTGGTGTTCCTTCAATTCCTCAAGTATCCCAGTTTTAAGCAGGAATTCATTTTGCGGATAAAGCCCCTCATCGGAAAGACCCTTTCTTTTTCCACTTTCGATTAATGTGTCAAAATGGATATGTGTCGTCAAATCCATTTCACCAGGATGCATAAGGGCATCTTTAATCATTTCATGCTGATAATAGCCCCTCAAGCTCCCTTGAAGATGAGCTGGCTCCTTCCATTCCTTTTCGGTATAACCATAATCAATTGTAAGGAAAATACCCGATATGATACTTGAAGCGATTTTCTCATATTCATCAACCATTTTTAGCGGAACTTCGTATCGTTGTTTTTCTTTTATTATGATGGCCCTCTCTGTTAGATAAGATAGAATGTCAGGGTTTACCAAAGGTTCCCTCACTTCTACCAGATGGCCTTCTTTCACAGCTACGAACACCTCTACAAGGGCTCCATTATTCTTTTCAATCACATGTACAGGTAAAGCATCGAATAGTTCATTTGAAAAGACGATTCCATTTATTTTCTTCCATTTTTCTAAACTGGTAGCAAAAACTGCCTGTTTGAACATCCCTAGTCGCTTCTGTTGAATCTTTCTGTGATACGGACTGCTATCCACAAGAATATACGTTAAAGAGTCCCATATCAGCGGTTCCGTTTCTTTAATGAAACCGAGGATGTCATAAGCCAACTTGCCGTCACCTGCACCGATTTCAACGATTCTCGGTGAAACTCCGCACACTTTTATCAAATAAATGAACCATCTGGCAAGTGTCCTCCCAAATGCATCCCCAACATTTCCAGACGTATAAAAATCCCCTCTTGAGCCGATTTTCTCTTTTTCCCTTACATAGTAACCAATATTTGGCGCATATAAAACAGCATCCATATAGTCATGATAGGAAATTCTCTTTTGGGAGCTGCTTTCAATCAATTCAATCAAGTGATTTTTCAACACAATGCCTCCGCCTCCGCCATCATATTTAGAAATTAATCCTTGTCCTAATTTTGTGTACTAGCTACATGGTCAAAAATAAGTTTTTTTATTGACAATCTACAGAAAATAACACGAACTATATTTCAAAGTTCACAAAACATTCAATTTATTACGAAGCATAATCAGTATAGTTGCGAAAATGTCTTTTTTCAATATTTTTACATGTAAAGAACTTAAAATAAAGCAGGTGCCAAATGGCACCTGCAAAGGTTCTTATCTCAAAAAGGGATTTGTATTCTTTTCATCTAAAATTGTCGTGACTGGCCCATGACCAGGAAAAACAATAGTATCATCAGAAAGTGTCAGCAGTTTCGTATCAATGCTTTTTAACAGCACGGACTCGCTCCCGCCTATTAAATCCGTTCTGCCAACGCTTCCCTGGAACAAGACATCCCCTGAAAAGAGGAGACGTTCTTCCTTTGCATAATACGAAACGCTGCCTGGTGAGTGTCCAGGGGTTTCAAATACCTCGAAAGTGAACTCACCAATAATAAGTTCCTGCTCATTTGCCAGGATATGATCAGCCGGCTTCATGCGCATTGGGTTTTCAGGAAACCAGTTTTGGGAACCATTTAAAGCGGGATCAAGTAGCCACTTGGCCTCTTTTTCATGGATATAGGCAGGTATCTCATAATAATCCCGAATGGCATCCAGAGCACCAATATGATCAAAATGTGCATGTGTCAATAAAATAGCCAACGGCCTCAATTTTTTTGTTTGTATGTACTGAATGATTTTTTGAGGCTCTTCACCCGGATCGAAAATGATGCAATCCTTTTCATTTGAAACGACATAACAATTCGTTTGCAGCGGGCCTAGAGGAATTTGTGTCCATTTCATTTCATCAACTCCAATATAATTTTCTATCTCCATCTTACACCAATTCAAGCTGCTAATGTTAATCCAGTTTACTTAAGCCATACAAGTGTCACCTTTTAAACCTCGACAAATATTTGAAAAAATATTAAAATATTAACAAATGCAATCTTTTCTACATATTTTTGGTAGTTGCCTTATTCTCTGGGTATATTATTAGAGATGAGGTATTCATTACGAAAAAGGGGGTTTTGCTATGATATTAATGGTTGTTTTCGGACTTGTGGCTATCTTAGGAGTAGCCGCTGTATTTACTTCATTAAAAAAGAGAAACTTCTTAGGATTCATTTTTGCAGCCGGCAGTGCAGTCGTGTTTGGCTGGTTTACTGTTATGACTGTCATCAACAGCGGTTTTCCTGTTGCACATTAAAATCGAGTAGGAGGAGGCGCCTAGCCTCCGACCTCTCACACCACCGTACGTACCGTTCGGTATACGGCGGTTCAGTTTAAGTCTGACGCAG
>NZ_JBHXAS010000185.1:0-6620 GCF_042727425.1 Peribacillus sp. NPDC060253 | reverse complement strand
TTTATTAAGAGATTTCTAGTTACTTTAGACTACAAGCAAATAAATGGTGCAACGTTAATATCCATCTAATGTATAGAATATCTCTAGTCTTCTAGGTTAGATTATTATTAAATATTTGTCAATTTTACTCATAAAATGAATTGAATTGGAATAATTCAATTTAATGTTATTTAAAATAGTGAGCTCATGGATAATCAACACGTAAAAAAAGAGGCAATTGCTCGATTGCCTCTACAAGACTGTAAACAAATTCGATAATAATACATTTTACCTACAGTTATGGTTTGTAAAATATGACCGTTGATTTCCCCTCCAGGACCTCGGCTCATTTGCGCCTGCGGGGTCTCCCTTGGACGCGCTTTTCCTAAGCGGGAGTCTCGCACACCCGTTCCAATCAACTTTGTTTTAACAATTAGATAGATCTCCTTTTACCTATAGTCTTTTAGTTTTAAAAAGGATGGCTTCCGAAAGAAAACGGATAAGTGTAGACCAATTCGTTTCATGCGGCAGCAGACCTCAATGGATTTGTGTTGGGGATGATAGTTCTCCCAGAAATACGCATGATAGTCATATCTTAGTGTGTCGGGTTGACTGGGTGATTGAGAAAGTTGGAAAATCAGAAGCTGTTGCCGCAAAACAAAAAACGGATGCTTTAATGAAACTGGCATCCGTTTTCTTTTATCTATATTTTAATAGTTCCGTTCGATGATAAAGTGTGCGCGATCGCCTCTGAAGAGAGTTTTAGAGAATTCAATGACCGAGCCATCACTCTCATGAGTGTAAGTTTCCAATGAAAAACAAGGTGAACCGTTAGGTACTTCTAACTTGTCAGAAATGGAATCGTCGGCTAGTGAAAACTCCAAGTGTTCGACTGTTTTTTTTACTTTTAAATTGAATTGTGTTTCAAGTACGTCAAAGAGCGACTTTTCACATGCCTCAATATTCAGACCGGGAGTCTTATACCAAGGAAGATAGGCAATTTCGTATTGAAGAGGGATATCGTTTACGTAACGTACACGCTCCAGTTTGTTGACTGGATCTCCAATATTTTGCTTGAAGAGTTTGGCAAGGGTTGCATTAGCTTCAATGACCTTTAAGCTAATGACCTTAGTGGAAGGATTTTTTCCTTGCATCGTTATTTGCTCAGAGAATTTTTCAACCGTGCTTGTAAGAAATTGCTGCACTTTATTTTCCGAAACAAAAGTCCCTTTCCCCTGGACACGATAGATGTAGCCTTCGACGGTCAATTGCTGTAAGGCGGTGCGAACTGTTGTCCTGCTTACACCATATATTTTACAAAATTCTGCTTCAGTCGGTAGTTTTGTATTCGGTTGATACTCGCCATTTTTTATGAGATCGATAATCGATTCCTTGACTATGGAATGCAATGCCGCTTCTTTATTTATGGTCTCCACAGTGATTCCTCCTATACTCATTCCAATATATACATATACATTATCTCGGATAAGTGCAATAATCAACTTTAAATCGAAAATTTGTAGTAACAATTTAAAATTTGTGTTGATATTTTATTAATTTGTAACTACAATATAAGTATGGAGGTAATAATACCCATTTTAAGGGAGTGATAGTACACAGGAACAGCGCTTATTTTAATAATGGGCTTCATTTCGCTTTAAAATACTGAATAATCAATTATTAAAAAAGGGGGGTAATTTCAATGAATATCTTATTATGTTGTTCAGCGGGTATGTCTACTAGTTTATTAGTTACCAAAATGGAGGAAAGTGCAAAGGTCCAAGGTGTGAATTGTAAAATATGGGCGGTTGGATCGACAGAAGTGAACAATGAAATGGATAAGGCTGATGTCATTTTATTAGGTCCACAGGTGCGATATCTGCTTTCCAAGTTACAGGAAGCGGGAAAAGAGAAGGGGATTCCGGTCGCAACCATCGATCCAATGTTCTATGGATTATGTAATGGTGAAGAAGTGCTAAAACAAGCCACTACTTTAATAAAAGGAGAATAAGGATATGATGACTTTTATTGATAAGTATATTATGCCCGGAGCTGTAAAGGTAGGAAATAACAGGCATCTGCTCGCCATTCGTGACGCATTGATTGGAATGATAGCGATTACAATGATCGGTTCATTTGCCGTCCTGTTTAATAATCTTGGGCAAGTCATCAAGCCGTACGGAAGAATGATGGAGGCCATTTTCGGTCCTGCGTGGAATACGCTTGGAGGGGATATTTGGTTTGGTACCTTTGCGTTCATGACGGTATTCGCTGTGTTCGGCATTTCTTATAAACTAGCAAGATCTTACGGTGATGATGGTTTTGAGGCCATGCTGGTTTCCGCGGCCTGTTTCTTCTTATTATTGCCCCAAATCGGTAATGTCACGTTAACGATCGATGATAAAGCGGTTACAGGGGGGGCATGGGGATTCGTAAGTGTGAACTATTTTAATGCTACGGCCCTATTTACAGGAATAGTCGTTGCCTTAATAGCAACGGAAATATTCGTGAGACTTTCAAGAGTCAAATATTTAGTCATTAAGTTACCTGATGGAGTACCTCCAGCGGTAGCCCGTTCATTTGCAAAGTTAGTGCCCGGTATGGCAACAATTTTTGCCGCTGGCGTGTTTGGACTGCTATTTCGTAAAGCTACGGATGGGCAGGTATTAAATGACTGGCTGAGTAAAGTGATTGTATCTCCTTTACAAAGTGCTGTAGATTCATTGCCATTCGCTATTTTACTAGTATTTCTTGTTCATTTATTATGGATGATCGGTTTGCACGGACCGAATATCCTTGGCGGGATAACGACACCGCTTTTTGAAAGTTCGGGCGTGAAAAATATTGATTTATATGCACAAGGTGTCAAAGACATGGACCAATATGGGGTATTGGCAGGTTCATTCCTCGATGCATTTGTTTATTTAGGCGGATCTGGTGCAACATTAGGCCTGATCATCGCTATGATCATTGCCGGACGGAAACGATATAAACAGATGATTGCACTTGGAGGGGCACCAGGGGTGTTCCAAATTAACGAACCGATCCTTTTCGGATTGCCTATCGTTCTGAATCCAATGTGGTTCATCCCCTTTGTTCTCGGTCCGGTTATTACAACGGTGATCTCATATATAGCGGTAAGTAGTGGAATGGTTTTCCCGATCGTTGCTAAAATTCCATGGGTAACCCCTCCGATTGTGGGAGGATTCCTGGCTACCGGCGGGCATGTATCTGGAGCGGTATTGGCTGCGATCAACCTATTCATTTCAACAGCGATTTATTTACCGTTCGTATATGCTCAAGTGAAGATAGATACAAAAAATAAAACAGAGCTTACGAAAGATTCAGAAACGTTAAGCGTTTAAGAAAGAAGTGATAATAATGGAAAAAGAAGAATTATACCAGCTATCCTTTCAATTGATTTTATATAGTGGGAATGCAAGAAGCTTTGCAATGGAAGCGATGCAGGAAGCGAAGAAAAAGGATTTCGATTCTGCCCGTTTGAAAATTGCAGAGGCTGAAACGGAATTGCTGCAAGCCCATAAATACCAAACTCAATTAATCCATGCTGAGGCAGGCGGGGACCATTTTGAACTTCCCATTATCCTGGTGCATGCACAAGATCATTTAATGACAGCGATGACTTTAAAGGATCTTGCAATTGAAATGATCGATCTACGCGAAGAATTCTTGCATGCAAATGCTGTTAAGGAGGGAACTGCTGAATGAGCAAGGGGTTGAAGATTGTCACGATTGGCGGAGGATCGAGCTACACGCCAGAACTGATCGAAGGTTTCATTAAATATCATGGGGAACTGCCTGTGAGTGAGATTTGGCTCGTGGATATCGAAGCGGGAAAGGAAAAGCTTGAAATTGTTGGGGATTTGGCAAAAAGGATGATCGAAAAGGCTGGTGTGGATATAGATGTCCATCTGACGCTAGACAGAAAGAAAGCGCTTAAAGGTGCGGATTATGTAACAACCCAGCTGCGTGTTGGCCAGCTCGCTGCAAGGGCTCTTGATGAAAAAATCCCCTTGAAACACGGTGTCATTGGACAGGAGACGAACGGGCCAGGCGGTCTTTTCAAGGCTTTTAGGACGATTCCCGTCATTCTCGATATAGCTCGTGAGATGGAGGAATTATGTCCAAATGCATGGTTGATTAACTTCACGAATCCGGCTGGAATGGTAACGGAAGCAGTTCTGCGTCACAGCAATATTTCCAAGATCATCGGCCTTTGCAATGTGCCGATTGGTATGGAACGAGGTGTTGCGGATTTGATGGGCGTCGAGCCATCAAGAGTCAGGATCGACTTTGCTGGTTTGAACCATATGGTTTACGGATTGGATGTATTCGTTGATGGGGAGAGCGTCAAAGATCAAATCATCAATCTGATTACAGATCCAGCGAAAGCTGTCACGATGAAGAATATCCATGCAATGGGCTGGGAACCGGAATTCCTTAGAGCGTTGAATCTGTTTCCATGCCCATACCACAATTACTATTATAAAACGGGAGATGTATTGGCTCAAGAATTGAAGGATGCTGAAAACGGGGAAACACGTGCTGAGGTCGTTCAAAGACTTGAAGAAGAATTATTCGAGCTTTACAAAGATCAGGATCTGGCTATCAAGCCGCCGCAACTAGAAGAGCGCGGAGGCGCATACTACAGTGATGCGGCTGTCCGGTTGATTTGCTCGATGCATACGGATAAGCGAGATATTCAAGCGGTAAATACCGTCAACCATGGTGCGATTGAAGGCATCCCTTACGGCTCGGCGATTGAAACCAGTTGCGTGATAACTAAGGATGGTCCTAAGCCAATCAATGTAGGAGAGCTTCCTGTCGCTGTCCGCGGATTAATTCAGCAAATTAAATCCTTTGAACGAGTAGCCATCGAAGCTGCAATCTCAGGTGATTATGATACTGCGTTGCTTGCCATGACGATTAATCCACTCGTTCCAAGCGATCGGGTTGCAAAACTAATCTTAGACGAAATGCTCGAGGCACATAAAGAATATTTGCCCCAGTTTTTTGAAAAAAAAGAGTTGCAGGATAACTTCTCATGATTGAAGTTCTTATAAACGCAGATGATTTTGGGTTAACTAAAGCGGTGAATTACGGAATTTTGGATTGTCATAAATATGGAATTGTCAATTCGGCAACGATCATGATGAATGCAAAAGCAACGGAGCATGCGATTGAAATCGCAAAGAAAACGCCTTCGTTGAAAGTAGGGATACACTTAGTGCTGACATGGGGGAAACCTTTGTTGAGCGACGTGCCGAGTTTAGTTGACGAATCTGGATTCTTCAAGAAGCAAGGGGTGGTATATGGAGACACTAACGATATTTCCTTGAGCGAATTGGAGAGGGAGTGGTCAGCACAGATCGAAAGATTCTTGGAGTTTGGTCTGTTTCCGACGCATTTAGACAGCCATCATCATGTACACGGGATAACAGCGTTTCTCCCTGTTATTCAAAAGCTGTCAGAGAAATACCGATTGCCAGTACGTAATGCTGGAGAACATCTTGTTGGGGTCCAAACCATAACAGATGTATTCCTGGATGACTTTTATGGAGAAATGGTGGTTGAAGATTACTTTCAAAACTTAAAGGGGAGGTTAATGGACGGGGCAAGCGTGGAAATAATGACTCATCCAGCTTATATGGATGAAGAATTGATGCAAGTTTCTTCTTATAATGATAAACGCTTAAAGGAAACGCGGATTTTGACAGATGCAAAATTGCCAGAAGGATTTTTCCTTAGATATAGCATCAACCAAGTTAAGATTTGATTTTAAAAAGGGTAATCCTACTACCAAAAAGGGGACCATTCATCATTAAGATGAATGGTCCTTTCTAATTCAATGATTGCTTTATCTCAAATTAATAAGCTAAGCTGAATAGGGCTTTGATGTGTGATAAATAGCGAACATTACTTGCTTCTTTCATCAATGTAGCAGGCAGACCTTTAAGGGAAATGTCATTAGCCCCAACGGTTGCCACTGCATCCTTACGGCCAAGGCTTGCAAGTGTACCTGAGTTTACAGGTGAAAATTCTTCAAGTTTCTTGCCTTCAAAGGCTGCATATAGGTTGTATCCAACAAGCTCACCCATTTGCCATGCGTTTTGGGCAGTTGGTGCGTATGGACGGCCGCCTTCTGGAGGGAAAGCAAGGGCACTATCACCGACGACGAATACGTCATTATGAGATTTCGATTGCAGGTACTCATTAACGGCTGCTTTGCCGCGATCGACTTCAAGCCCGGATTCACCAACGATAGGAAGGGCTGCAACTCCGCCTGTCCAAACAAGCGTATTGGCTGTGATCGTTTGTCCATCTTTCAATTCGATTTGATTTCCTTTAACACCCGTTACAGGAAGGCCTGTCAAGAATTCAACGCCGCGTGCTTCCAAGCTTGTCATGGCACGTTCGATCAAGTGATCAGGCAGGACTGGAAGGATTTTTGGACCAGCTTCCACTAGCTTGATTTTCAAGTCCTTGAAATCCACTCCGAATTTTTTGGCGATTTTAGGGAAGTGATCCACAATTTCACCAATTAACTCGACGCCCGTCAATCCGCCGCCGCCGATTACGATGGTAGCGTCCGCTTCATTTTTAGTTTGTGCATATTCACG
>NZ_JBHXAS010000184.1:0-6681 GCF_042727425.1 Peribacillus sp. NPDC060253 | reverse complement strand
GGTCTGTGCAGCAACGGAACCCCCATTATAATAAAAAACTGCCTTGTATTAAGGCAGTTTTTTAGTCAACAATCCATTGATATAAATTTTTTGGTCTTCCTATTTTTTGATAACTCACAATAATTTCTACTTTTCCTTCATCAAGTAAATGCATAATATAGCGATAGACGGTCGGATAAGCCAAACCAACTTCTTTAGAAATTGTATCAACAGAAAAAGGTTCACGATTAGAATGTAGAAATTCACTAACGTGACAAAGTGTTCTCTTACTAATTCCCTTTGTTACAAATACATCCTTTTCTTCACTGGATTTTTGCTGCGGAGCTGATTGAGTTAATTTTGCAAGGCGAGCATGCAGTTGAATTCTTGAAATCATATCAGGCGCTTTTACAGGCTTTAATGCAAAATCTGTTGCGCCTGCTTCAAGAAAGCGATCAGCAATTTCCTGTCGTTCATCGACTGTTAATACAAGAATCGGAACATCAGCATTAAGTTTACGAAGCTCACCCACTGTTTTTATTCCGTCCATTTCCGGCATATGATAATCAACTAAAACAACATCTGCTCCTTTTTCTGCAAACACATTTAACCCTTCTTTTCCGTTGTTAGCCTTATCTACATTCCAGCCGGCAAATTCACAAATTTCACTTAGCATATATTGAATTGATGCATCATCATCAATGACTAAAATGTTCATCTTGACACACTCCTCTCAGCTAGTTTAATCCAAATTATTGTCCCGTGTCCAAGCTTGCTGTCAATTTCTAAAGATGCACCATGTCCTTCAGCAACTTGTCGTACGAAAGCTAATCCCATTCCTGGATGCGATTTCGTACTGAACCCAGCTTTCCATATTTTCAGCTGCTCTTTAGGCGAAATCCCTTTCCCATTATCTGATACGCCCAACCAAAGTTCATTTTCATAGGTTTTTACCTTAAGCAAAATCTGGCCATCCTCTATTCCATTCACTGCATCGTAAGCATTGTCAATTAAATTCACTAATGCCCTTGTCATTCGGATTTTATTAATTAAAATTTTAATTTCAGGATTTGTTTGAAAGTCTACTTTCAGATTAAGATTTGTCCCGCTCAGTCTGCTTGCTTCGACGTATTCAACTAAATCTTTTATACGGCACCAATGTTTTTTATCATCATATAAAATCTCAGAAATCATGTCGCTAACGGAATGAATCGATGATGAAATCTTTTGACAATATTCCTTAATTTTAGAATCGTCCACTTTCAAACTAATTAAAGAATTTAGCCCCTCAATTGCTGTGAGAGGTGTTTTTAAATCATGGACCAGGTATAGTGCTTCTCGTCCTGATCTTGACTGCATTGCTTCTAACTGCGCATAATGAAGCTCTTGCTTTATCCGCCACTTTTGTTCAGCTAATGAAAAATACACAGCTAAAATAACAGCATTAATAACAAAAATTAAACACAAAGTTAAACTGTACAATGTTAAAGATTGCTCAAATCCAATTTGAACTGCTATATCTTTTATTTCCTTTGAAATCGATCCTTGGCCAAATCCATATTTAGATAAAGAAGGAATCTCATTCAGCCATTCAATCCCAAAGATTAATTGAGAACAAATAATTGTTTTAATAATTGGCTTTAGCCTATCCTTTTCAAAGGCTTGCAATAATAAGATTGCTAACAACAATAACAACGCATATGCGCTAAATGAGTATGTTAAAGAATAATAAGCATTTATCACGATATAGTCGAGAGGAATAACAATAAGAGGAATGATAATTTTTAACCATGGACGGTTTAAACGATCACCGATTTCGTCTCCCAACAGCAGTGCACCAATATAATGAAACAAAGCTAATACAGTATTTAAAGATACTAACAAAAAAACGGCAAGCATTAACTTATTTCCTGTTTCTTCATCTTCTCTTAATGAAATAAGCAAATCAGTAAGACCAATTTCGTCAGGGCCCAACCACGATAGTAAGAATACCCCGAATAAAATTACTCCAATTTTCATCCATATTGTCCAAGACTTCATAAGACTAGCTATCATAATCATTTCACCTTTAATAGATTAATTGCTTATAGAATAGAATAATAACCATTCTTTCATTTAGTATTTTTATTTAAATTTATGTATCCCCTTCAATAATCTCATTATACGCAATTCATCGTAATTATGAAAATTAATAAAAAACGGGTTCTGGTGCAAAAATTCGAACATCTTGCAAGTAATCTCTAAATCTCGGACATACTGATACTATCAGTCTAAAAAGGCATAAATTATTTGGAGTAGCATCATTATTCATAGATTAAAAGGATATTGAGGGTTCTATGTTTCTAACAAATCATTAGTGGAAAAACTGCCTGCAATACGGTTACAACGTCTACTTAAGAAGTTACCGAAAATCCACAAGGAAATTACGTTGCATTCGTTCAGGAATACGCACGCATCGTTACTGAAACAACAATTAGGGCATACAGTTTTCAAATAACGATGTATGTTCCCTGGCTGACAACAAGACAAATAGCTAAAAGAATCTGAGAGATTCTATTCATTTATTTATAGTATGGGGGGGAAGCCCTGGAAACCCATTGATAAACTGTTTTGATTCAGCCTTAGCGCCTGCCGGTTTTAACTCTCCGTTTGGCATATGTGCTTTAATAATTTGAAGTGTATCATCTATAACTTTACTTTTTGATATAAACCCTGAATCCATTACAATCAATTTACCCTTTTCCGCCAGAAGTCTTTTAATCTCATCTAGGGTTTTTTCTCGATTAAACCAGTGCCAAGCTCTTAAGACGGTTACATAATCAAACAAACCATTATCTAAGGTTGTAGATTCAGCGTATGTATTTAAATACTCAATTATATTACCTTCACTATGCATTCCTGTAGAGCATTAAATATCGGCTTTGAAAAAAACAGAGCCCCTCAGTATGATGAGAGTACACACAAACCAAAACTCATCTTAAGGAGGAAGCTCTACTATGAATTTTAAAATGCAAAACAAACAAAATCAACTAATTGAAAGAATCACGAATCGTCATCTTGTTGTAGGAATTGATATTGCACAACAATTTCATGTTGCTCGAGCTGTTCATTAAGAAAAGAGATTCTTCTTCAAGAATCGCGCCCTTTAATGTAAGGGGTGGCACCAATTTTCCTACACGTTCAAAGTATGGATAAAAGGTGTTAGGATTAATGCCCAGATGACTGTAAAGATGGCAGTCAGAATGTAGGATACACTAGAGGTTGTTCCCGCTTTTTCCCCGATTTTAAACGCTTTTGCAGTCCCGAGTGCCTGTGCACCCAAACCATACATCATGCCGATAGACAATGGATGCTTAATGGAAAAGTGCTTCATTATAGCTGGTCCTATGAAGACACCTACAAAGCATGTCAACATACTAAAAAGAACAGTTATGTCTGGAGTCCCTCCAATGGATTCAGACAAACTGACAGCAATTGGAATGGTGACAATGCGAGGAATAATACTGAGCATATAATCCTTTCCCATTGCAAGCAGGTAAGTACATAAAATGCCAGAAACAACAGCAATCAAGGAACCGGCTGCAATACTACATACAATCACGCGCCAATTTTTCGCCAGAAACGACCAGTTTCGATACAATGGAATGGCTAATGCAACGGTTACAACGTCTAACAATTTATTTAGTGGAAAAGTGCCATTTGCATATTCTTTGTATGGTATATCCATTATCAAAAGGAGAACAATGAGCATAACAGGAGTGAGAATGATTGGTGAAAATAACAATCCTGGTTTTCTCCGATTAATCTTTTTCGCCAAAAAATAAAAAAGGACAGTAATAATTACATAAAAGATCTTGGTAACCATTTCCTTGCTTCACCGTCTTTTCTTTCTAAAATCCTATCGGAGATGACACCTGTTGCTATCATCATAAGTGCTGTACCACTAACAACAATGAATAAAATACTTAGGCCTTTGATGCCAAATATCCATGAATATTCCATAAATCCAACGACTGCCGGTATGAAAAATAACATCATCTCGGAAATAATAAGCGTGGCCCCCGCTTGCACCCAATTTAATTTAATCAAGCCTAAATGAAGACCGAAGAATAATAAAATCATCCCGATAATACTTCCTGGAATAGGTACATGAAGAAGAGAGACAATATAGTCACCAATCCAGGTAAATGCAATAATAGCCCCAATTTGCAATAAAATTGTTAAGCCCTTTTTCAAGAGCAACACCTCCGAAATAGAACAATATGTAATATAGATCATTCTACTTGGAGATTCACGATTCGTATAATATATAAAAGACATCAAAACTATTCTATGAAGTTATAGTTAGGTTTTTCCTTCCTGAAGATAAGTAATAAACTCCCGAACAGCATAGGAAAGATACTTATTCTTTTTATATATCAATGCCACTTCCCAATCAACCTGAGGTGAAGTAATAGAAACAATAGAAACCTGATCCTTAAATCGGTTTGCTACCGACTTAGGAACAACAGATATCCCAAATTGTGCCGCTACCATCTCTCCAACGATATCCCATAAGGAACTTTTGTAGACTAAATTAGGTTCAAATCCCGATTTCAAACAGGCCTTCATTACCACATCATGCAGAACATATTCTTCGGTAAAAAGAATAAAGGCTTCCTCCTTTAATTCGGATAAAAGTACTGATTTTCTTTCCGACAGCCAATGATTTCTGTCAACAATGACAACTAGTTCTTCTTTGAATAAGGGGATGGATCCAAACACTTCAGATTCAACTGGTGATACGGTAATACCCACATCCACTTCCCCTTGTACTACTTTTCGTTCTAATTGTTTCCCGCTAAATTCGACCATTTGCATTTCAATTTGCGGATAACCCTTTTTAAAATCAGCCAGCACGTTCGGAAATAACATTACACCCAAAGTCGGCATTAATCCCATTTTAATGGTTCCCTTTTTCACATGAACGACTTCGTTTACAGAAGAATGGATATCTTCCATCATCTGCAAAATTTTCAATGCTTGATCATAAACAATCTTGCCCGCATCTGTCAGCTCCACTTTTCTCTCCGAACGATCTAGCAACGTCACTTGAAGCTCCACTTCCAGGCTTTTTATCATCTTACTAATGGAAGGCTGAGATACATGTAGGCTCTCAGATGCCTTCGTAAAATTCTTTTGTTTGGCTACTTCTACAAAATATTTAAGATGTTGAATATCCATTTTAAAACTCCCCGGTACTATAGTTATAATTTCTTCCCGTCATACTTAATGGTTCCATATTTTCATTTCGAACAACCTTCTAATTCATTATATTTTATTGTGTTCGATTCTACATAATTGGGAAGATGATTTTTGGACATCCTTTAACATATTCATTTATTCTTAAAAGTGGTAAATCTCGATATACAATGAAAATTGTATACCTCATTGTTTTTAAAGACCTTTCTTATTACATAAATGTTCAATTTCCTTATAAAGAGTTATTCCACAAAATGGACCAATTGTTGAACAAAGTTCTAACAGTATTCTTCAACTATCCTGCCCCGATAGTTCCATAAGAAAGAGAGCTGCCAAAGGCAACTCCCTTATGACTTGTATCAGAATGCATATCGTTGTAAATACGCATTTTCCTAATGCTACCCCTTTATAATATCGTGCTTAATCGATAAAAAATCAAATAAACGCCAATCCCTTATAGATATGGGATTGGCGTTTTGGCATACTTCTTAAAGTTACAAATATGTTAAGTTCCTTTTATAAACAACATTTTAAGAAATGTTTTTCAATTCCTCTGTTAATCGTAGGAATTCTTCTTTGTTTTTATCCTGTAATGACTGGTCAATCTCTTTTCGGATTTTCTCCTTTCGGAAATTAAGAAGGGCTTTGTTTATCACTATTTCAGCAAATTCAGAATCCTTAACGTTTATTTCAGGTTGTGGTGGTGTATTAGCCAAATTCTTTTCCATAGGAAACCAACTCCTTGACCTTTTTTCTATTATACCAAAAGTTTTCAGATTATTCAAATAATTAACTGAATAGTTCCAAT
Source organism: Peribacillus sp. NPDC060253 (assembly GCF_042727425.1). NCBI lineage: Bacteria > Bacillati > Bacillota > Bacilli > Caryophanales > Bacillaceae > Peribacillus > Peribacillus sp. NPDC060253. The sequence continues at coordinate 653 of NZ_JBHXAS010000184.1, read as the reverse complement.
GAAATAATCCGTTTGCTCAATGAAAATGAGTCAGTGAAAAATATAAGTGAAAAAACAGGTGTAACAAGAATGACTATCTATAATATAAAGAAGGGGTAGCGTCAGGAAAATGCGGATATATAACGTTATGGGGTACACCGACAATTTTAAATCAAAAAATCGATTTCCTGTACATTAAGAAATCGATTTTTTATTTGTCTTAATGAACTAACGCACCTTATAAGAATTACTTCCGACTCAATCAGTTAAAATAAACTCTTTACTAAACGAACTATCATTCTTGGGATAAGAGTTAAGATGTTAAAAACCAATTCAGATAAGATTGAATCACGAATTTCATTCATTATGCCTTTGAAAAAACCTTCTTTGCCTTTCTTTTTTTCTTTTTTCATCATTTGTATCCTCTTTATCTTTCATAATTACTCCAATTATATTCCTCTAAAATACTTCCTCAATTATTCTACCTTTTTAGATAAGAAAAAGAGCTGCTGATCGGCTCCTGGATTTAGTATAGTTTCATGGACACATTTTAGTTAAGTCCTTACAATGATTTTTGAAAGGATGTGTCCGTCTTGGAACGTAAGAATACAGGGAAAAAATATAATAATGAATTCAAGAAGACTATTGTAGACCTTTATCACTCGGGTAATTCG
>NZ_JBHXAS010000183.1:0-6839 GCF_042727425.1 Peribacillus sp. NPDC060253 | reverse complement strand
GGAGTATTTAGTATATATGGAAAAAGAAGAATTCATCAATTTAATATCAGAAAAAATGAAACTTGTCCGAACAGAACAAAGTTTTTCTCAAGATAAGATGTCTGAAATTCTAGGGATTTCAAAAAAAACACTAGTTCAAATTGAAAAAAGAAGAACAGAAGCCAATTGGACCACCGTTGTTGCATTTTGTGCTTTGTTTAATCATAGCCAATTGTTGATCTCATCAATTGGTGACAATCCAGTTGATTTTGTTCAGTTAATTGCTAGCAATAATGGTGGTACGCCTAAAGAAAAAACAATGGGTGGTAAGATATGGTGGAAAGAAATCGAGTATAGAGGGGATTTTCGTTTGCAACAAAATTTGATTAGTAACCATTACCGTATATTGGATCAATATGATTATCGTTGGCATAGTTCTTTTAATAAAGAAGAGAGTTTAAGTCGTTTAAATGAATTACAGGAGGTGGGGACTATCGAGATAGACAAAGGTATTGGGATGGGGATATATGAAGAATAAGATTTTGCTTGTTCTAAGAAAAATAGTAATTGGTATTCTAATAGTCTGTTTATACTGTTTTCCTTTTGTTTATTTTTCAATGCACCAAGATTTTGCTAACCGCTCAATGCTTGGCTATTTAATTATGATTGTAGTGACTTCACTTCTTGCTTTCTTCGGCAAACTCTTTAATAATTCAATCTCTCTTATTATTGGTAATATATTATCTGTAATAATTTCATTTTATTTCATAAGCGAGATGACAGGGAACGAACGATGGGGTGGCTATTTTAAGCCACTAACTCCATATCAATTATTAATCTTGGTTAGTTTTTTGAATTTGATTCCTCAGTTCTTCGCTATGAAGTTAGCAAATAGACACAAAAATAACGTTAAAGATTAATTTGATTAAGAAGAGTATCTTCTTGAATTAGAAGCTACTCATTTCTTTAATAAATATCAACAATATTCATTAACATAGCCTACATAAAAAGAAAAAGTAATAAAAGCCTACTTCCTTAAATAGCAAGGATCGTAGGCTTTCTTTATTCTTATAAGTGTTTAATTTACAATAAAGTCGTACCGATTTGAAAAAGGTTTAACCGTTTTTCTTATGGAACTAGGGGCAGGTTAGTTCAACAAGCGTAGTGTATACGAACTGTGCATATTTAGATTTATTAACTTATCGATTTCCTCTCTTTCAAAAGTTGAATAAAAAGCACTTTCTATTCAACTTTTCTAGAAATATAATTAAACGGAAAGGAGGCAATAAGAATGAAACATAATTCTATGCACCAATGGCATAGAGAGCATAATAAACGGGTAGCAGAATTTCACAAAAAGCACGCTGCTCAAGTAGCTAATGGAGAAAACGGAAACGGTTGGTTAGCCAAGCTCGAAACGTCTTTTTTTAATAAAGTACTTGTTCCTCTTAAAGTTGTGAAATAACATCTTTTTTTCTGCTCCTGTTCTTTGAGGAGCAGTTATTTTTTGATTTTATATAAATACTTTGTGACACAGTATGTGTCAACTCTGCAATAAGTCTTATAGAACTAACAGGTGCTTTACTTCATTATCAGGAGCTGATCAGCAGCTCCTTTTATTATGGGGATTATTGTAATGAATGAAAAAGAGATTTGAGCACAAAAAGACCTCTTGATATGATGAAAGTGTCCCAAGCTCGCAAGCGAAAAGGACAAATACATCATAAACATGAGGCCAATCATGAATAATAACCAAAACAAGTAAATCGGTCAAATTTTAAAAAAACGGTACAATTAATGGGTCGTCCCGCCTATTGTATGAATATCCGATTCATATTTAGCAGCTGTGACAGCAGCTATTTTTATGCCCTTAACAATTGTCTCAAGGCTTAAACTAGGCGCTTCTTTATTAATAGTTTGCTCCGGAATGAAAGGAATATGGATAAATCCACCCCGGATGCTTGATGAGGCTCGGGTGATATAGTCCATTAATCCATAGAAGATATGGTTGCATACAAATGTTCCGGCGGTATGGGATACCGATGCAGGAATGTTGCTTTCCTTCATGTTTTCGACAATTCTTTTGATGGGGATCGTAGACCAATAGGCTACTGGCCCTTTGTCTGCAATAGGCTCATCAATAGGCTGGTTTCCCTGATTGTCAGGGATTCTAGCATCATCCATATTGATTGCCACCCGTTCAGGGGTGATGTGAAGCCGACCCCCGGCTTGTCCTACACAGATAACGATGTCAGGATTATGCTGCTGGATAAGCTGCTCCATTACTGCAACTGATTTCCCGAATACAGTTGGAATTTGTTCAGCAACTAGAGTCACATCATCAATAACTTCTCCATGTAACTGTTTTACTGCTTCCCAGGAAGGGTTTACTCTTTCTCCGCCAAAGGGCTCAAACCCGGTTAATAACACTTTTTGCTTCATGAAGATCCCTCCTATACTCCTAATGAAACAAGTAAGTACATAAGTACGATATTGAAAGCTAATACTGCCAAAGCTGTTGGAACTTGAACTTTTATGACATGGTTTTTATCTTTCAAGTCCAGCAAGGCTGCCGGCACAATATTAAAGTTGGCAGCCATTGGCGTCATTAATGTTCCACAATAACCCGCAAACATAGATATGGCAGCTATATGATTTGGATTAGCGTCAAATTGGTTAATCAGAAAAGGAATGGCGATACCTGCAGCCATAACTGGGAAGGCAGCAAAGGCGTTCCCCATGATCATAGTGAATATAGCCATGCCGAGACAGAAAATGACCACAACCCAAAATAGCGAACCTTCGGGAATGATTGCTGTCACAGCTTTGGAAACGACTGTACCAACCCCTGCATTTGTGTAAATGGTTCCCAATGTTGCAAGTAGCTGTGGCAGCAATACAGCCCAACCAATAGATTCTAGCAGGCGACGTGATTCTTTCACAGCCCCTGTAGGTGTTCCGCGTGTCATCACCATCGCAAAAATAATGGCAGTCAAACACGCCAGACCTAAAGCAACCATCGTTACATTAGATGGATCCAGCAAAGCCTTTCCGCCAATTTTAACACCGTCTAGCAGCTTAGAACCAGCTAAGGTTAAAATAGGAATCAAGATGGCGGGTAGGAAAAGACGGCCGCCAAGCCGTTTTCTTCGCTCTTCCTTTACAGTAATGCTTTCTTCAACATGTTCGCTTTTCTTTAACCCGCCACCTGCAATGATTAAAACCATAATAATAACCATAAGCCCAATGTAAAATGGCGGAATAATTTGGCCGAACATTAATGTAATTGAATAAATCAAGTAAAAGCTTCCCGTAGTCAACCGACGGCTGTTCGTCCGATCAGTGAAAATATATAGGGAGCAGCCTAGAACAATGATGCCCATCAATACGTAAATCATTTCAACTGAGAATATCATAATAGATGCTCACTTTCTCTTTGGAGTGTTTATCATTATTGGCCACGACTGCCCAAACGTTTATCCAGCTTTTTATCAAACATACGGAGGCGAATAGCGTGTACGATAAAAGCAAAGATGGCAGTAGGAATTCCCCATAACGCCATTGATATTGGGTCAGCAGGGATATTGTTCTGTTCAAAAAATCCGTTCATCAATAGAATTGCACCAACCGCCACGAAAATATCTTCTCCGAAAAACAAGCCGATATTATCGGTAGCGGCAGCGTGTGCACGGATTTCCTGTTGCTCTTTCTCAGGTAGCTTACCATATTTTGTTAGAGCAGCCCCTTCTGCCATTGGGGCAATCAGCGGACGTACAGTCTGCGGATGACCACCAAGGCTGTTTAAACCAAGAGCAGCTCCGACTTCCCTGATCAATAAATACATGGTCAATACCCGGCCAACAGTGATGGCTTTAATTTTTGATACAACCTTTGAAGCTTGCTGCTGGAGACCATTTTTTTCAAGCAGCCCAATAACGGGAAGCGTGACTATAAGAATAGACATGTACCTGTTAGTTGTAAATGCTTCGCCAAATTGCGTAATAATACTGGTAATGGGAATACCTGCAATCATCCCCGTAACGAGTGCTGAAATAGTTACCACAACTGCTGAATTGAATCTAAGTACGAAGCCAATCATGATTAAAAGAACACCAATTAGAACCATACATATCCCCTTTCTTATTATTAAAACTATTCTGCAAAAATATAAACTACATGTTATTGTACATTAATGTAAGAATTTTTGAAATAAATTTTTTATTAATCCAAGTGACTAATTATGTAAAAATCAAAGTCTTTTATAATGAATGAATAGAAAAAACGCATCAAAAATACTTATTTACAACAGTAGAAAAACTAAAAATGGGACACGCCTATTTCTGTGGAAGAAGCATTACAGAAATAGGATTGTTATATAGTCTATTTAACTAACGGGTGCGTTCGTATTATAAGGTTAGCCAGTTTTTACTGGTTGACCTTTTTTTAATAGAATCTATTATATCAGTAGCTAGGGTAGGACGTACGGGTGCGTGGGACTTGATCCCGTGAACTAAACTGTCCGCCCCCTACTTGTAGAAACATGTTTGAGGCTGGTTGGGACGTAGATCTCGTATAACAAGCGAAGCTATGACACTACATGGAGGACTAGGGGTACTGGTTAGTAAGTAAAATAATGAATCGAGTTGTTGGTCTGGATGTGGCAAAAGGAGAGAGCCAAGTTCAGGCATTCTTAGATCAATCTAAACCGTATGGGAAGAGCTTTTCATTGATGTAAAATGGGAAATAGATTAATGCAAAGGAATATGAGCACTTTTTAATATATTATTTGTAAAACATATTCATTCTTATGACCTTCAATTTTGAAAAAAAGTACTTAAACAATAGAATGCTTTTATGCAATATCTTAAGTGGCAAGAAGGCTCTTAATACTGTTGAACAATCCTCCGTTAAAGGGCGCGATTCTTTAATAAGAATCGCTTTTCTTATAGAACTCCCTCAGTTTAATAGATAATGCTCACGAATACTCGCTTATTCGCAGGATTTCAAACCATATGGTATAGGTTGCTTTAGATGAACGAAAAAGATAGGACCGTTTTGATAAGATGAGGGAAGATTGAAATAGGGGATCTATCGAAAATCCTATATTATTACATATACTGCACGCATTTTCCACGCTGCCCTGGAGGCTTTCCCTCCCATGTCTCAACGGGTCATAATCCTATGCCCTTTCATTCCTTCGTCATGCCTATCCAAGGGGTGGAGGCCGGTTTTGCTAACGGAACGGGTCATTGCCCTTTTTGAGGGTGTAAGTTCAATCTACTTGATTGTTGGAGATGAACGAAAGAAGTTAGACAATGTGGGATGGGGAAGTAGTTATTACGATAGTAAAGAAAACAATATGGCTGAAGCCTTATCCTTTGAATCAATCAAAAAATATGAAGGCCAAGACATTCGTTTAGAAATCAAAAATTTAACGATTTGGAATGACAGTGGCAGGGATAGTTTAAAAACGACATGGTCACTCGGTTTTAGGCTTGATCAATCTGCCATCTCAGAAAGAGAAACCGTAGAAATAAATAAAGAATTCACTTTTGAAAAAGAAACATACAAGATTAAGCAGGTAGAGTTTTCAGCATTAGAAACAAGAGTTGTAGTTACAGGAAAAGATACTAAGCTTATGAAGGATGAAACCGGAATGGAATATAGAGTCATGAGCAAATTGGAAAATCAATTCCTTAATGCAAGGAAAGTAGATGAAGAAGACGGTTATGTCGTTGATCATAAAAAATCCGGTGTATTTCTAAGATCAGCTGGTGAAAAAATTGAACCGATTTTTAGTAAAGGGGAAGTAGAAGGCAAAGATGATGAATATATTATGATTTTTGCTCCAGTTAGGGATCGCCAGGACTGCATTCTTGAAGTTGGTAATGATATTAAGATTCCACTAACAAGATAAATAATGGTTCGTTTTAACTATTTGAAATTGGCAGCTTTTTTGAATAAGAAGCAAAGGCGTATAAAGAAATTCCAACCAACAACTCAATATCTTAAAGAACTAACGGGTGCTTTAGCTGAAGATTGCTTTGACCTTTGTTCAACAATTGGGCCATTTAATTGAAGATCTCATCAGATAAGTAATAATATTTAAAGGAATAATTCATTCTGATAAAGAATATTAAAAAACGTGATGATAAGGAGGCGTTTGTATGGCAAATCATGTAGAAAGTCTATATAACTATCATGTATGGGCAAATCAACGGATTATTGATCATCTTAAGACACTTTCTCCTGAGAAATATCAAAAGGAAATGAAAAGTGTCTTTTCTTCTGTTTCAAAGGTTTTATCTCATCTCTATTTGGTGGAATATGGATGGCTTAATACCCTCGAGGGTCAGAGTATGAATGAAGCAATGCAATCTTCATTTCAAATTCAAGAAAAGATTGAGAAACTGCCCATTGAAGACTTAGAAACTGAATTTCACACTTTAACATCTCGGTTTAAATCCTTTTTGAACAGACAGGAAGATATGGAAAAGAGAATAATGTTGGATAATCCATGGGCAGGATTAAGAGAAACAAGTATATCTGAAATGGTCTTACACGTTGTGAATCATGGAACCTATCATAGAGGGAATATTTCAGCTATGTTACATCAGTTGGGTGATTCTTCAGTTATGACTGATTATGCTTTTTATTGGTATTCTTGAAATGTTATTCATTATAAATAGGCAAGAGAAGAGTAATCCATTTTTTCTTCATAAAGGTGAAGTTAGCTGAAGATCGGAGCTGTCTTTAAGGCAGCTCTTTCGTGCGCCCGGCATGGGTGCAATCTATAGGGTGTGAGTCCCGAACCATGAAGGCAGTAGTAATGGTTAGCTTAATGCAAGGGTGTCCATGGT
>NZ_JBHXAS010000182.1:0-6841 GCF_042727425.1 Peribacillus sp. NPDC060253 | reverse complement strand
TTATTAAATAAATAGAAATGGGATGATTACATAATTAATCGTATGTATCAAGGGATTTTCTTTTTATATAATAAATACAAATATTAAGTAAGGGAGATGCTACGATGAAAAAAGTATTGCTGCTGCTTTCCAATGGATTCGAAGCGGTTGAAGCCAGTGTGTTTACAGATGTAATAGGTTGGAATAAATTAGAGGGTGATGGTACCACTGATCTCGTTACGGTTGGTCTTCATGAACAATTGAAATGCACATGGAATTTTATCGTGCAGCCTGAATTTACAATCGATCAAGTAAATCTTGACGACTTCGATGCTTTGGCCATTCCAGGAGGCTTTGAAGAAGCTGGTTTCTACGAAGATGCCTATGATCCGAAGTTCCTTGATGTCATTAAAGATTTTCATAATAAAAAGAAAATCATCGCAACAATTTGTGTAGGTTCTCTTCCACTAGGAAAAAGCGGGGTATTAAATGGAAGAAAAGCCACTACGTACAATCACCCTACCAGCGTAAGACAGGGTCAGCTAAAAGAATTTGGTGCGCTGGTCGTTAATGAACCGATTGTCGTCACGGACAATCTCATTACATCCTACAATCCTTCTACAGCATTCGAGGTAGCCTTTACGCTCCTGGAAATGCTCACTTCCAAAGATAATTGTAAACATGTGAAGGAATTGATGGGTTTCCATTAGGAATGTCTTCGAAACCTACACGATTGGATGTTATTTGGATGTTGATTTCCGCTCCAGGCACTCGCTTTCCGCGGGCGGTCGTGTAGCCTCCTCGGCTTGCGCCTGCGGGGTCTCCCCTAGACGCGCTTTTCTAAGCAGGAGTCTCGTACCTTCCACTCCAATCAACTGCAACGTTTTTCAACTAAAAAACTGTAGGCAAACTCGTTTTTTTCGAGTTCATCGTACAAAAGAGGTTCCGAATGAATCGGAACCTCTTTTGTACGATATGTTACTTCCAATAAGCCAATGAACGGGTTTTCATGGATTCACGGAACTGATTTGTTGATTCCGGTAATACTTTATTCGTTGCATAATCGATGATGACTCCATACTGGCGAATCACATCCAGACTATCCAGCTCGCCATTGATGAATTTTTCTTCAACGCTCTGAATGTTTTCCTCAAGCCATTGTTTACGGTTGTTTCTTATATAAGACCTAGCTTGTTCCGTTGCTTCCAGATCTATTTCGAATAAATCGAGATCTTTATCGATTTCCTTGATAACGACTCCATAATCTTTTTCAGCTCGCTCAATTGAAACATACTCATCGATGACATCTTCCAAAACATCTTCGGGACTTCTTTCAAGCGGATCTCCCAGTCCTCCGCCCCCAGCGGATGGACGTACAAAGGAATCTCCTTGCTGAACTTTTACATTTGAGAAAATCGCACCTAAGTATCTTTCGTCTTCCTTGCCTGGATTCAGCCATGCTCCATGCGGGGAAGAAGGAAGCCCTCCAAAGATCCCCCATGTTATCGAACGGGAACGGTCACAGCAATAGGACATGACCGTGTTCTTAACATTCGTGAGTGTACCTCCCTTTTCTACACCGCACCCGCCGCGGTATTTACCCGGCCCGGCAGAGTCCGTAATGATTTCATGCTTCATCGTCACGACAGGTGACAACCTTTCTTGTCCTTCACAAGGCTGCACGCTGAGACCCAAACCGAAAGTAGGAGAAGTGGCGTTCACACCGTCTCGATCAGAACGGCCTCCATGGCCGCCAGCCATCCAGTCATACCACATGAAGTATTTTTCTTGTTCCTGACGTTGATCCCATCCGCCGATAAGTAAATACTCAAGGTTAAAAGAGCATGCGATCGCTCTTTCAGGCATGATGTTAGACCAGAGTTCGAAACAAGCACTCATGATTTTTTCATAGGCCCCTGAACAAAAACCCGTTACGGCAATCGGTGCAGGAGCGTTGACCACTGAGTTTTCCGGCAGTTCAATCTTTACCACTCTATAAAAACCCGAATTCAAAGGGATTTCAGGGAAAAATGTCTTGGTTCCTGAGTATGCTGCTGATAAAGAAGCCCCGAATCCGGCATTCAAAAAGCAGCCAATATAAGAATGCGAACCAGAAAGGTCATAAAGAATCTCGTCATCCGTGATAGTCATCTTAACCCTGATCGGGATCAGACCGTCTCCAACTTCAGGGTCCATATCGATATAGTCCACGGTCTCCCACGTTCCATTCGGTAAAGCCGCAACCTTTGCTCTTGCTAAGCGCTCCACATAATTCTGCACTTCCGAAAAAGCAGACAAAGTCGTATCGATTCCATACTTCTCGATGATGGCAAACAACTGGCGTTCGCCTACCTTGGCCGCTTCCACTTGAGCACGGAGATCGCCTACCCTTTCTTCCGGGACGCGCATGTTCGAAACAATCACATTGACCACATCTTTTAAAAATGTTCCTTTACTATATATTCTAAGTGGCGGAATCCTTACACCTTCACCGAAATGCTCTTTGGCATTGATATCAAAGGAACCAGGTGTTGATCCTCCCATGTCAGCCCAGTGACCATTCGTTTGCATGAACGCTATAAGCTTTTTGCCGTGAAAAACAGGCAAGAGGACCCGTGTGTCATTGAAATGAGTACCGCCCCTATACGGGTCATTCACTAAGAAAACGTCCCCAGGGTGGATATCACCTTCGAAGTCTTCCAGTACCGCTTTTGCCGTAAGATGCAGCGTACCCACATGGACCGAAATATCCTGCGTTCCTTGCATGACTGTATTTCCTTCTGCATCACATAGCGCACAGCTGAAGTCCCGATTATAAATGACGAAGGAATAGCATGTCCGAAGGATTTGTTCTGCCATCTGATCTACAAGGTTAACGAAGCCATTTTTTATCACTTCAAATGTCACCGGATCTAAACCTGTTCCAACTCCAGATTGGTCAATTAACTGTTTATTAGACAATGAAATCCACCTCTTTTTATTTAGTTTGGGAAAGAATCAAGTTCCTGTATTTATCAACTTTGGCTGTAAAGTTTGGAGGGATGACAGTCGTTGTATCAAGCTGATCTACTATGGCAGGTCCCGTGATTTCAGAGAATGCCGGAATGAGTTCCCGGTTATACACGTTCGTATTCACAAAGCCTTCCTCTTCGAAATATACATCACGCGTTTCCTTCAGGGCATCGGCCAATGTACCACCAGGTTCATAAGTGGGAAATTCAGGTTTTGGCACCGATCCGATTGCTGTTACGAGCAGTCCGTATATTTCCACGGTTTGTTCTTTATCGGAGAATGAAAATTCCCGTTCATGTTCTTGATGGAAGCGGTTAAGGGTCTCTTCCAATGAAGAAATTGGACAATCGACTTCAATCGCCAATGACCGCCACTGTCCCATATACCTCATATCAATATAGCGCATCAATGTGGACGCTTCTTTAGCAACCCCTTCTTCTTGCAATAAAGCTCTTGCCTCTTTTTCCATGCCAATGAATTCTTTCTCTAAATCCTCCAAGGACACATCCTTAACATTCTTCACATAGGTTTTCGATATATCATGACGAACATCGACAAGCAGACATCCCATTGCTGCGGCAACACCCGGATGCGGCGGGATGATGACAGTCGGGATTTCCATTTCTTTGGCCAAGTACGCTCCATGCAGGGGTCCAGCCCCGCCGAAAGCCACAAGTGCAAAATCTCGTGGATCATATCCCCGTCTAACTGATATTAGCCTTAATGCATCACACATATTGGCATTGGCCACACGTGTGATGGCATTCGCCGCTTCTTCTATCGTATAATTGAATTTCTTGGCGATTTTATCTACGGCTTCCATCGCTTTTTCTTTATCCAGTTCCATTTGTCCATCCAATAGTTTGGTGCCAAGTCGTCCTAATACGATATTGGCATCCGAATTGGTCGGTTCCACGCCACCCCTGCTATAGCAAGCAGGTCCAGGAACCGCCCCTGCACTTTGAGGCCCGTTGCGTAAAGAACCGCCTTCATCAACCCAAGCTAAGCTTCCGCCCCCTGCTCCTATCGTCAAAATTTCGATACTTGGAAACCCAATCGGATACCCATACTCTATGTACCAATCTTTTGTAATCCGTAATTCCCCTTCATGCATTAAGGAAATATCGGTACTCGTTCCTCCCATATCCAACCCTATTGCATTATTAAATCCGCAAAGCTGGGCGATATGTTTACTGGCGATCGCACCTGCAGCTATACCGGAGCTTGCCAATCTTGCAGCATAACGAGGAACGGTTTGGGAGGTCATTACCCCTCCGCCAGAGTGAAGCACTAAAATGTCATCTTTATATCCTCTTTTATTCATTTCACCTTCAAGGGTTTTGATATAGTTGCTTACTGTCGGTCCTAAAACCGCATTGACGATTGTCGTACTCATACGCTCATGTTCAAAAATCTCAGGCAGGACTTCACTTGAAATGCATATATAGACGTCCGGAAGTTCCTCCTGGATGATTCGTTTCACTTTGGCCTCATTGCTTCCATTTACATATGAGTTCATGAAGCAAACCGCAATCGATTCTGTACCGCGTTTTTTTAATTTCCTAGCCAGTGACCGTACTTCCTCTTCATTGATTTCCGTCAAAACATTTCCTGAATAGTCGATTCGTTCTTCCACCTCAAAGCGATCTCTTCTTTGGATATACGGCTTGGCTACATCATCATAGGTATCCCATAACTCAAGCTTGGTTCCACGGCGGATTTCCGATACATCCCGAAAACCAATGGATGTGATCAATGCTGTTTTTGGCAATTTTCTTTCAATCAAGGCATTGGTGCCCACCGTTGTACCATGGGAAAACACTTTAATATTTTCACAATCAATTTCCGCTTTAGCGATTCCATCCAAAATACCGACCTCTGGGTTTAGAGGAGTTGACGATGTTTTCGTAATCGAAATTTCCTTCGTGCTTTCATCAAAAACGAAAACATCTGTAAATGTTCCGCCTACATCAATTGCGAGCCTGGTTTGCTTCGTACCTATCATATAATTCCCACCCCTGCTACAAGATTTAAAATACTTTTTACCTTTGTGAACATTGCTTCACTCTAATCTCCTTCGGTGAACCCCAAGTGACATAATGCAACCGTTTAATAGAAATGATGTGTGAATGGAGGTCAGCCAGCCGTTGGATTTTATCGGTCAAAAACGGAACAAGATGAATGATGCAATAAATAAAAAAAAACCAGTTATATCAATAAGAAATAATTGATATAACTGGTTTTGATCTAGGGTTAGCTCCGCTGAATGGCGAAGTCTATTAGATTCGACAGTTATTAATAGATTCATTATTACATCATTAAGTCCATTTAAGACGATGCATGGTAGAGTTGAATTTCCTTCGATAAACTAGCTGTATACACTATGGCTATATACTTTATCTTACTTCAATTAACGATAAAGTCAAGGTAGTTTTCGGAATTTTTAAACAACTTTCAGGATTAAGCAGTTTACAAAAATAAGTAAAATTAAGTAAGCACAACTCTTTTGGCCATGCTTACAAGCCTTATTATTTATCAGGTGTTTCCGAGATACCTTCCTCGCTGTTTTTGAGATAGGCTTCAGAAATTCCATTCATGCCTTCCATTAGTTGTTCTTTTGTATATTCCATACTGCCGACCAGTTTATTATGCTTCTTATCATTATTCTCTTCTATCGTGTTAGATTCTGAATCAGTCACATTTTTCACCTCCATCATTAGGATGGCTTTATTAGGTGGAAATATGTCCGATAACCACAGTATTGAACCCTTCTTTCAAGGATAAAATGTCAATATGCAAAACGTTTACATGTATTTTAATGAAGGATTTAGATCAAACATCGGACCTCCCCATTGTGATAGGTCTTTAAATATGCAGAAAAAGATTATTTTAAAGAGATTTTTTTAAAAATCAGCTGTTTTCATGGAACTAAAGGGATATACTATAGGGATAGCTTTTATTACATTTTTACATGTATTTTTTTGTTGCGTTACACTTTGTGTAACTTTTTACAAGTTTTTCTAATCAACTCAACAAAATGCATATTGCAAAGGAGAATTGGAATGTCAGAAACGATTACCCAATCACAGTCAGAACAACTGGATGCACGTCAAAAACAATTGGATATACTGGACCAATTATTAAAGCCTGAGGTTCAGGAATCACTCAATACTTTAGTGGATCAGTTACCAAAACTGACTGAATTAGTGAATATTTTAACAAAGTCTTATGATTTTGCTCAATCGGTAGCGACTGATGATGTACTGAAAAATGATACGGTCAGTGCCATTTCTGAAATCGCAGTACCTGTAGTCGATTCAGTGAAAGGGCTTGCGGCTACTGCCATAGAAGCTAAGGATCGTGCTGAAGTGAATCATGATGTAATTGGTCTTTTTGGTCTGTTAAGAATGATGAAAGACCCGCAAGCACAAAAACTTTTCCGTTTCGCGAATGCTTTTCTTGAAGTCTCTGCAGAACGTAAAAACCAAAAATAAATTCATAAATATTCAATCAGTAAGGACGGGGGATTAACTATGTCAAAACAAATCGTCATCTTAGGTGCAGGATACGCTGGATTACTATCTGCGTTATCCGTACGAGAATATTACAATAAAGATGAAGTGCAAGTTACAGTGGTGAATCAATTTCCAACACACCAAATCATCACCGAATTGCATCGTCTTGCAGGCGGATCCATTTCTGAGCAAGCCATTTCCATTCCTTTGGAAAAACTTTTCAAAGGAAAAGATATCGACCTTGCCATTTCAAAAGTGGAGTCTTTCTCAGTTGATAAAAAAGAAGTGAAACTTTCCAATGGATCCACTTTATCTTATGATGCCCTAGTTGTTGC
>NZ_JBHXAS010000181.1:0-6906 GCF_042727425.1 Peribacillus sp. NPDC060253 | reverse complement strand
ATGTAAGAAAACATCACATACTTTTTTTAATAGATATATAATACGGTTTTTTCAAGGAAGTTAGTAGAGAGAAATTCCATAATTGCAGGCTAGATTTCCGTCCATAAACCTCTAACTCTGCAAATCTTTAGGATCATGTCAGTATTCTTACTTGGGTGACATATAAATTCACAAATCGCTGCCGTTAAAGAAGGCTGCATCAATCATTACCTCCAATTGGCTTTTTTCGTAACATCCGTGACATTTTTCTAACAAAAAAAGTGAAGCACGGGTTCTTGGCTTCACTTCATTACATATTAAATATAAGGAGACGATAATATTCTATTGATGATTTTTAAGGATTTATATATATGTACCATGCGATACAATGAGCCTGCATCAGCAAGGTGACTTGTTCCACCAATAGCTCTAAATTGGAGTTTTCATTAAAGATTTTACAACCTTAATATGAACACATTCTTGATTTATGATGACGACATCTTTATCTGTGGGTTGGTTCTTCTTATTGCACAAAACAAAACAAGGATCCCCTTCATATGATGTATTTAAGGAAACAAGCAGATTTTTTTTCAATTGGTATTAATAGTCGGAGAAAGGTTGGGTGCAATAAAATATGAGGCAATATCCATTTCATAATATTCCATTTCAAAATCTCCAGGAAAAAAACATGTCATTTGAAGAGGTATTCGATCACATTGTAGATTTCATGAAATTAGATCCAGCGGGTAACTATCGATTAATGATCGGTACAGATTCGCAAGTACATAAAAAACATACGGTTTTCATTACAGGCATTGTGATCCAGCTGGTCGGAAATGGTGTGTGGGCTTGTATAAGAAAAGTGATGATACCAAGAAGGATGACGCAATTACATGAACGTATTTCCCATGAATTGTCGTTAACTGAGGGGA
This sequence comes from Peribacillus sp. NPDC060253, assembly GCF_042727425.1. Taxonomy (NCBI): domain Bacteria; kingdom Bacillati; phylum Bacillota; class Bacilli; order Caryophanales; family Bacillaceae; genus Peribacillus; species Peribacillus sp. NPDC060253. The sequence continues at coordinate 5,995 of NZ_JBHXAS010000181.1, read as the reverse complement.
TCGTATCCATGTTTACGGAGGAAAGAAAAAATCAGTTAATCGATATTGTCCTGCCTGCTGTATATCAAGGGGCAACATTCAGCATGGAAGGCCACATTGATATCGGGATTGGAAAACGGAACAAAACAAGTGAGTTCGTAAAAGAAATGGTTGCCAGGATGGAGTCCATGGGAGTGGAACCTAAAATTAAACCGAATGCTTTCGTTGCCTCAAGTTATGCAAACCGGTATACAAAGCAAGAGTAACTGTTGCCAAAAACAAAAGGTTAGACGCCTAAGCGGTGAACATTTGGATTTATCTCTTCCCTCCCTTGTCCGTTTGTCGACAAAAGCCATTTCTAATTTTCACAATAATAGTGATTCGATGTTACACTATTTACAGTTTTTATTATAGAGTTTTCCTTAACGATTTCTACCAAGGGTGTACAAGCTCTAACGGATCGTTATCTAACCAAATTTTGGAGAAGTTACTTTACGATAATGAACTGCATGCAGAATTCCTTAAGAATAATTTACTATTGATCAAAATAACCGATAAAATCCCCTTTGTTTTTATCTTGTAGATATACTACCGTTTCTTTGTCAGAAAATGTAGGCAGGCCAAAATTTTGTTTATATTTCTCAATTCCCTTTCCTGTTATAATAATCCAATCCCCATCCTTCCCTGCTTGTAACGCTTCCTGAATAGCAAAGGTCCTATCTGGAATAACCATCCCATTTCCAGAAGAGTAATCGCATTGAAGTTTATGGAGTGATGTTTCCATCACCTCCATCCCCTCTGTATTCAAATCATCCATCGTCAAAATTGATACATCACTTAGTTCTGAAGATACCTTAACCATTTCTGCCCTTTTGGTTGTATCTCGACCACCACGGAAACCAAAGATATGATAAATCTTTTCTGCCCCGCATTCTTTTGCAGTTTGAAGCATGTGATGAATGGCATCAGCAGTATGTGCATAATCGATGACAATTGTCGGCCCATCTTCTTTTTTATACATTTCAAATATCCCTGGAACTCCAGAAAATCGATTAAGAGAGAAGAGAATATCCTCTTTTTTAATCGGGAACATCTTCGCTACCGAATAGGCTGCGGTTGCGTTATATAAATTATGAAGTCCAGGCAATGGTAAATTGATTTTCACAGATACATGGTTCTCATTCAATGAAATAAAGGGGTTCTTTGCTGTGTTATAATTGGTGATCAATATATCGCACCGCTTGGATTTACCAAAAACGTAGGTACTGACTTTCTTCTCTCGTAAGTATTCTTGTAATTTTTCTCCCCAGAAATCATCTCCGTTAATAATCGCAAGCCCATTGGTTTTTAATTTTTCAAAAAGCAGTAATTTCGCCAGGAAATAATCCTCCATCGTTCCGTGGAAATCAAGATGGTCATGATATAAATTCGTGAAGACGCAGAAATCAAATTCAATTCCTTCTAAACGGTATTGGGCTAATCCATGTGAAGACACTTCCATGATGACAACCATGTCCTCACTAGCAGACAGTAAGGTATTCAATTCCACCGTACCGGGAGTCGTATTATGAGAATCGACTTTGTTTCCATTGATTATATGTTGTATCGTACCTATGACGGAACAGGATATTCCATTCTCTTCTAAAATTTGTTGAAGCATATAACTTGTTGTGGTTTTACCATTCGTACCCGTAATCCCTATCATTATTTTTTGATTGCTGGGATCCCCATAAAACCTTTTAGCGATTCCCCCTAATACTTTGCGGCTGTTCTTCACTCGTAAATGTAATTATGTCCATCTGCCTTATAACCGTTTACAGCAACAAAAATGTATCCATTTTTTATTTCCTTAGAGTTATCGGTTACACCTGTGTGAATATATCTTCAACGTCCTTCGGCAAAACCCAGTCGATTGTGTCTTTTATTATATCCTTAAGGATCATTACCTTTTCTCCTTTATTTTAGCTATTAGCATATTCCAAAATATGCGTCTCAAAAAAAGATTTTTATTAACATGCCATTTTTAGTATTCACCTGCACTCCAAAAATACTTGTCATTCAAGAATTTGTTTGATTGTAAAAATACAACTTTCTTTTATCTAATAACCTGGCAGTGAGAACCTCCTTGTCAAAAGGGTAACCTTTCATTTAAGACAAAAAAGACTGTAGGCACAAGTTGATTGGAGCATAAAAGTGCGGGACTCCCGCTGTAAGCGGTGACCTACGTTCCAATCAACGGATTGTAAAACCCATAAAAAAACTGTAGACAAACTCAATTTTCATCGAGTTTATCTACAGTCTGAGGCAGCCGATTCCGGCTGTCTTTCTTTAGGTTCTTTCTACATAGAATTGAAGACATTGACACACTGCAAGAAACTACCCCATCTTAGGGGAATTCCCTATATTGAAGAATGTAATCTCATAATCTCCAGTCAAGCTAATCACTCCACAACCCTTTTTTTAATGCTTCTATTGAACTTCCACGGATTTCGTTTCCATTTTTTGATTGTACAATGGCAAAATGAAAAACATCCCAAGAATAAAAAAGAAAGCCGCGATTTCAAATATGGCAACGAGTGAAAATTGCTCTTTCAACATACCTGCTGCGCTCATGGTCAATACCATCGAACCAGTGAACAACGGGCTTAAGATTCCATTGACTCTTCCAATGAACTCCCCTTCTGTCCTCTGCAATATCAATGTATTAATTCCGATTTGGATACAAGGCAGCATAAGCCCATTAAAGAATTCGGCGGTAAGTGTAATCCAAAGGTTTGTAGAAAGCCCCATTACCGCTAATCCAATGGCATTCATCAGCATTCCTAAGGCTAATAATCTCTGAGGCGCCACCTTTTTGGCAAAAATCATCACTCCAGCTCCGCCTAAAATCATACCAATGCCATTCACCATGAATAACCATTGAAGATTTTCCTTTGGCAAACCTAATTGTTCAGTAACAAGGAAAATCGAAAGCGGCTGAATGAAACCAAGTCCGAGGCCAGCTGCCAGAAAACATAAACCAAGAAGACTCAGTTCTTTTTTCCTCAACACATATTTCACTCCACTTTTCATTTCCTGCCATATTGTTGTTTTTACGGTATCCGCATCCAGTTTGCGATCTTTTGGAAGGAAAGCCAGCGCACCAGCGGAAAGTAAAAACGCTAGACCAGTAATCCCTATGGAGATGTTGATTCCGAATGATTGGAATGCAAATGTACCGAGGATCGGCCCTAAAACCATGAATACGGCAAATACAGTCTGGTATATTGACATCCCTGATTGAATTTGACTTTCCGGCAAATGCATCTTAAATAGCTTCATGCCCGATGGCTGTGAAAATTGTGAAAGTATCGCAGAAATCAAAGTTGCAAAAAATACCACTTTCCAAGTCCCGAAGATAAGGGCGATAAGCACAGCAAAAACGGATATTGCACTTAAAATATCACACCAAACCATCGTTTTTTTCGGGCTCCAACGGTCCGCAAACGTTCCTCCAATAAATGAAAAAATAAAAATGGGTGCAAATTCCGCTACTGAAATCATTGAAATGGCAAAGGCATCACCATTTGTCTGTTCCATGACGAATAACAAAACGGCAAAATTCCGTACCCATATCCCTATTTGTAAAAATAAGCCTGAAAAGATAATGGCCCGAAATACACGATTTGTGAATATGTTAGGTTCCTTATTACTTAATGGTACAGATACGTTTTTTCCCAATATAAAAACCTCCTATCAAATATCTGGACAGGAGGCAGTACAATACAAATTAAAAAGGCAAAATATCCCCAATGGGAGGAATACAATGATCTTTGTTTGTATTTTTAAGTACAGACTAATCCTATCCAGAAAAAAAGATCGTATTTAACACGCATTTTTTCTTAAAAAATAGGATTAAATGATCATTGTTTAAAGGTCACCCTTCCATTTTTTGTTAAGTTTATAATAATCGAATCATTCACATTAATCAAGGTAAATTTCATAAAAATCATGCTATTTTTTTGACCTAACTTGTTCAAGCCTTGTCTATATGACAGTCATTCTTCAAATGAAGAACCGTTATACCCTTACGCTTCCATTGGCAAGAGCTGTGGCCCTTTGAATGAACGCCTTTTTTTCATGACCCTTTCCCGGAATGGCACAAGTGAAAATGAGGATTCTTTTTAGTTCTCCATCAAACGTTCATGTTTTGGATTTGTCTGTACAAGTAAATGGGAAGATGGCATTTGAATTTGGTGCTCATGTAAGGCAGATATCATCTCAAACCTTACATTTCTTGCTGTTTCAAAGTAATCATCTGGTTTCACAAGCCCCACTAAACATAGCTCATATCCAACATATTTAAGATTCGGATTTAAATCCGTGATGCCGATATATCTAAAATCCTCTTCAGGTGTGCCGTCTTCCAGTCTTAAAAGGCTTTCACCATACTTCTCGTTGCAGATAAGACAGATATCTTCCAACAACCGTTTCACCTTATCAGGATTTTCTTGGTAACTAACCGTGATGCGTTCAATGATTCGCATTTTCCCTTTATTATAATTTTGAATCGTCCTGATTTCACTATGTGGAATGGTCAGCAGTTTTCCTGACCATTCCCGAATCTGCATGAACCGGATTCCGATTTCTTCAACCGTTCCGGAGCTTGTCCCATTAAATGTCACAAAATTCCCCACTCGGAATTCATTATCTGACAGCCTTACAAATCCTAATAAAATATCCTTTAGCATTTGCTGAGCGGCAAATCCGATAACGACCCCTACAATCCCAGCTCCAGCTAAAATTCCTTTAAGGTCTATAAACTGTCCAATCAAATAAATGAGGAAAAGCGCGGAAATGCCGTACCTAAGAGAAGAACGAGTAACCCCCTGTATCGTTTTTTCGACTTCTTCCTCAAAAAAATGGGACCTTCGAAAGAACCATTCAACCAATTTATTCAAAATATAATAAATGGCCAATAACATTAAAGCCAATATAAAAAGCCTCAATAATAAAAATTCTTCCAAATAATCCATAGCAAGCTCAGTTAATTTTAAGATATTCATGTTCTCACCTCAATTTCAACTCTTATTCAGAATCGATTAAAATCCAGTCATCATCCTTGCCTATTATCCCTTTATCAAGTATTAGTCTCGTTTTAAGGCGATAGGAAACACCTCGCTTATATGGCTCATTCAATATAGGCAAACAAAAGTTAAAAGGAATTTCATTACTTTCCCCTGAATTTATTTCTCTTGTTGACAAAATGGTGCTCGTCTTAAGGACTTCTTCCATTCCGGTAGAATGAGTATCCATAATTAAATCACATTCGATCCTCCTTATTCTTTGCTCCAAGGTACCACCCTTAATCAAGAAATAACCATTTATGCATTCACCAGATTTATACGTATTTTTCGGAAGGATTAAATCTATCTGTGCAGACCCTATTCCTAAAAGTAACAAAGATTTTCTCAGTATCAAAGAATACACTCCATTTATCATTATTTTTTTCTTTTATCTTCCAACTACTTAAACATTTCTTGAAAAGTCTTTATACTACAGACCTAAAAAAACCTTTACCCATTTTGGTAAAGGTTTTTTAACAGAAAATAGACCTTTACCACTAGGTAAGGTCTGGCTAACAACGATATGTTGCCAACAACACCGAGAGTATGTTACTCCGTAATGACGACATTGTTGTAAAAGCTACTCCCCTTAGGAGAATATATTCAAGTATATTGTTTATCATACGGTAAGATTGGAAAGATTGTCAAACCTTTATATACTATTAATTTAATAATCTGCCCAAAAATCGGGTTCATTGAGCATATGTTTATCGTAATGAAAATATATTGAATGTACTTGCTTGTTTATCCTAGAGAAAAGGTAATATTGAATATTTCAGAATCGGGTTTTAGGTGAACTTGAAAGGGTAATATGAATATAAGTAAACGCACTCTCACTCATAAATCACTTATGGGCACTTACAATGGGGTGAACCTTCCTTTTAGAAATATTAAAATGAACAGTTTGTGAA
>NZ_JBHXAS010000180.1:0-7038 GCF_042727425.1 Peribacillus sp. NPDC060253 | reverse complement strand
ATATAAAATTATTTTACAACACTAAAGATTCTTTAAGATTTAAATGCTTTCATTAAACGTCTTCGAATAAAATGAGTGAATTTATTAGTTAATGTTCATTTAGATTTTGCTATCTGATTCCTTTTGCAACAGAGTCAAGATTAAAAATGTAAACGCTTACTGATGGTGGGTTGGATGGCATGCGTCGCCATCATCGTATTAGGAGTAGGTGGAACGAATCAATAATTTGTCTATTAAAATAACCATGCAATTATTTTGTGAATGTAACGATTGGTGGATGGTTTAATATTTAACCATATTTAGGGGGACTTTATTATGCAAGCAATATTAAAAAATGATGTTCAGCAGCCAAATCAGTCCAGGAAAAAGCATCCTCCAGGACTGTATATGCTGTTCGCTACTGAGGCATGGGAGCGCTTCAGCTATTACGGAATGAGAGCAATTCTTGTTCTTTACTTAACAGCAACTGTTGTAAACGGCGGGCTTGGAGTCGACAAAACTACGGCTATGGGTATATACGGATTCTTTACTGGTGCCGTTTATATTACGCCGATGATTGGCGGATACTTGACTGACCGTTTCATAGGCAGAAGATTGGCGATCACGATTGGCGGTATTTTAATGGCGCTTGGTAACTTTTCGCTATTCTCAAGTCAGAGTTTGACAGCGCTTTACATTGGTCTTGGTTTATTGATTATCGGTAATGGTTTCTTCAAGCCAAACATCTCGACAATTGTTGGTGATCTTTATGAAGACAACGATCCGCGTCGTGATGGAGCTTTTACCATCTTCTATATGGGTATTAACGTTGGTGCTTTCTTCGCACCATTAGTAGTTGGGCTTATGAGCTATAAATATGGGTTCTTGACAGCAGCAATTGGCATGATTGCAGGGCAGTTAGTTTTCAACTTATTAGGCAATCGCTATTTAGGTGATATCGGTAAAGAACCTACAGGCAAACCGGAAGTTACAGCTGGTCAAAAATCAGCTGCACCGTTAACGAAAAGAGAACAAAAACGTACAGCGGCTATCGTGATTTTGGCAGTCTTCGTTATTGCGTTCTGGGCCGCTTTCGAGCAGGCAGGAAGTTCATTGACATTGTATGCTAATGACCAAATTGATCGGAATGTATTTGGTTTTGAGGTTCCAACTGCCTGGTTCCAATCATTGAATCCATTATTCATCGTGTTGTTAGCGCCAATTATGTCTGCTTTATGGTACAAGCTTGGCAGCTCAAAACGCGGTGACTTAAAAACTCCAACGAAGATGGCTCTTGGTTTAGTCACTGTTGGTTTAGGTTTCTTAGTACTGCTTCCTGCTGTTATGTATACAGGAAACGATACAGCGCTGAAAGTAAACATCCTGTTCATGATTGTAACGTATTTCCTTCATACATTAGCCGAATTAATGATTTCACCAGTTGGTTTATCAATGGTAAGTAAAATTGCTCCAATCAAGCTTGCCTCTCTTCTAATGGGAGTATGGCTGGCAAGTTCCGCGGTAGCTAATATGGTAGCCGGCCAATTAGCTGCATATACGCAGTCTTTAGGTTACCTGGAAATCTTCAGTGTAATTGGTTTTGTAACAATTGGTTTAGGTATTGTATTATTGCTTCTTTCGAAGCCAGTAGCAAAGCTGATGAAATAATGAGAAAAGGAGCTGACCCAAAAGGCACATAATGTGCCTTTGGGTCGAGCTTTTTTTATTTAGTGTAAAAAATAAAAGAAACGGTCCAAACTGGCGTAAGAGGAGTTTCCACAACGAGCCAAACCAGAAAGGAACGATTCTCTTATGAAACATAATCATCAACGGGCGCAAAGGTAAATTGTGATTCGGGATTGAACATCAATAAAAGAGAGAGCTTTAGTAAAGTATTAGCTCTCTGCACATATTTGTTTGTATTTAAAATAAATGCTAAGGACTTCTACCACCAAGGGTTAGTAAATATACAAAACTACGTCAGACTTAAACTGAACCGCCGTATACCGAACGGTATGTACGGTGGTGTGAGAGGTCGGAGGCTAGACGCCTCCTCCTACTCGATTTATACAACTAAAGGGGCAGGTTAGTTGCATATGGAATTAGAGAAAACAGAGTATTATTATTTTTATAAATAACCAAAAAAACGTTTATTATAGGAATGTTGATTAAAATTTGAAAAGTTAAAGGAGGTAAGAGAAGTTGAAAAAATGGGAAAATGTAGCGTTTGGTAGTTCGATTTTTATTGTACTAACTTTCCTTCCTCCGTATCTTGATATAATGGGTATTTCATTTTGGCTGAAATTAGTATGTATAATTGCTGTACTTTTTGGTGCTCTTTTTATTGTATCTAAAATCAATTTCCTTCAGAAACAGGTAACAAAAAAAGTAGGATGGTTGACTATGATTTCAATTTTTATTTTCGGAACAGTTTTGTCTGAATTTATTTTCCGATAATCTCTTCAACTAAAAGGTGCTGTATTCAATAATAGTGGTTGCAAAGGCAACCTTTATCTTATAGAGCTAATGGGTAGGGTAGTTTAATTTATCTAAGAGGAGTGAGTTTATGAAATATACTTGTCCCTGCTGTGGTTATAAAACATTAGATGAAGAACCTCCAGGAACGTATGATATTTGTAAAATCTGTTTTTGGGAAGATGATAATTTTCAATTCGATCACCCTGATATGGATGGTGGTGCAAATAATGTTTCCTTAAAAGAAGCACAAAAAAAATTTATAAACTTTGGAGTTTCTGAAAAAGATTTTTTGAAAAATGTTAGACGGCCTAATATGTCCGATATTAAAGATCAAAGTTGGAAACCGTTTGAGTAATTGAACGTTGACATAATCCGTTTTATAGGAGGCGTTTAGTTTTGTGGGAAAATGTATAGGAAGGTCCCAACGAACGAACTAAGTCTCAACAAATGCCTTTATTTGAGGCTATAAAACAATTTGTTTCAAGAAGAAACTGATTGAATAGATAAATTACTCGGATCTATACGTGAAGCTCGACTCGATTCACGTATAGGTTGTGTTCATTGTGGTTTTTTCGGTATTTTCTACTTGAATTAAACAGTCTTAATTTTAAACATTTTTAATAAAAAAGGCACATTTAAAGGACTTGTAGTTTTAACAAGCCCTTTTAAAGTCATTATATACTTTTCTCGTTATTTTACTATGTTGTCCCATTACGCATCTGTTAGTTTATTATGAAAGCATCTATGGAAACATAGAATAGAAATAACGAGACAACAACGCACCCCAAAAATCCTCCTTTTCTATCTTTTTGAAGTTCGGCTAATCCAGTTACTAACATATATGCGCCCAAGAAAAACATTGAATACGGCATCAACTCAATATTCCTAGTAATTAGTTGATAAGTTGATAAAGCAAGTACAATTATTACTAAGATAATTCTAACTAATTTCAAGAATATATATCCTCCTCTTAATTCAGAACAACTTTTCAATTATACCATTTATCACCTTTTTATTCATAAAATGTAAATCTATTCTTTCACTTACTTTTCCCCGATAATAGAATAAAGAAGGCGATTTTCTTAAAAATTGTTGTTTTTGAAGTAGTCATCTACATCTAATATTCTATTTTCCAGTATTTCCTCAATATCTTTAATCAATTTATTTATATTAACTTCATCATATGTGTTGGGAGTAAGATCGAGCGTGTAAAATTACTGGTCGACTTTATATATAGGCCTGTTCTTTTGGTTATCATAAATAATCAAAAATTGAAGAAACCTTTATGACAAAGTTGGTAGTTCCTAATGATGAAATAGCTACTGCATCCGCTAACCAGAAAGAGACAAATCGTACTGAGTATGAATATGTAAAAATAAGAAAAAAAAGCGAACACTCCAACATTTGAGTGTTCATTTTTTTTGCCTAAAAACGTTGGTAAACCAATGTTTTTAGGACCAGAGGTAAAGAAATATAAAATTCTTTTTAAAAAAGAGTGATCCAAATCCATTATCTCTCCGTTTAGTAAGTGTAAAGAAAAAAGGATAAAACAAAAAAAGAGGAGAGTGGAAAATAATGAATTTCAGTAAAAAATTAATTATTCCTGTTTTAGGCGCTTCACTTTTAATGCCAACGATGGCCAATGTACATGCTGAGGAAATGAAACCAACGGCCATTACACCGGCAGCAGATTTACGTGCTGACTTAGACTACTTATTATCTGAACACTTCACATTAGCGGTAGCTGCAATGACAACGGCATACGAGGGATCTAAAGATGCAGACGAAGCATTCAAAGCTTTAGACCAAAACGCGGTTGATATGGAACCGGCCATTGCCTCCATTTATGGAGAAAAAGGCGCTGCTGAATTTGAGAGGATTTTTAGAGAACATAACAACTATACAGATGATTTTGTAAAAGCAACAAAAGAAAATGACAAAGCTGCCAGGGCTGAGGTTGATAAAGAAGTTGATCAATTTGTAAATGAATTTGCGACGTTTTTAAGCACAGCAACTGAAGGGAAACTACCTGAGGCTGCAGCAAAAGAAGCACTTCGTATACATGAAGACCAAGTGAAAGAGACATTTGAGGACTACGTAGAAGGTGATTATGAAGGTGCAGCTAAAACTTATCGTGAAGGATTCCAACATATGTTCGATATCAGTAAAGCGCTGTCTACTTCCATTGTAGAGCAAATGCCAGATAAATTTGAACATACTAAAGCAGACACACCGGCAGCTGATTTACGTTCTACATTAAATAGTTTAGCAGCTGAACACTTTGCTTTAGCGACAATGGGTATGCAAAAAGGGTTCGAAGGTGCAGAAGACTATGACTATGTAGGTTGGTCTGAAAACACAAATACAGCTGATTTCAAAGCAGCCATTGGTTCAGTATATGGTGATGAGGGTGCAGCTCAATTTGAACAAATTTGGCAAGGAGATCATATCAGTGCACAAGCTGAGTTCGTAAGCGCAAAAATAAAAGGTGATAAAGAAGGAGAACAGGCAGCAAAAGATAAACTTCATAAGTTTGCACAAGAGTTTGGTACATTCTTAGGAAGTGCAACAGCAGAGAATCTACCAACGAAAGCAGCACAAGATGCCGTTAAAGCACATGAAGATACAGTTATTAAAACGTTTGAACAGTATGCAGCAGGCGACTATGCTGGAAGCTATGACACATACCGTGAAGGGTACAAATTAATGTTCGGTGTTGGCCAAGCACTTGGCGATGCAATTGTAAAACAAAACCGAGACAAGTTTGCGGGAACAGCGATGCCAACTGATATGCCTAAAACAGGCATGGGCGGTGCTTCCGAACAAACAGCTAACCCATTAACAATAATATGGACTGCTCTAGGTTCATTAGCCGCATTATTGGCAGTTGTAGTCGTACGTAAAAGACAACTGAATAAATAAAAATATTAAATGAAAAGTGAAAAAAAGAAGAGAGCATAATCTCTCTTTTTTTTTTTCAAATTGAGCAGATTGAAATGAGGTAATGATGTGAAAAAACGAATTCTTTTCGCTTGTTTTATCTTATTAGCCGTTTTATTCATTAGTGGAACCGTCTATGTGAAACAATTAATGGTTCAAGCATCAGAAACAAAAGAGCAAGAGGCGGATCAAGTTAAAGAAACACAAAAAGAACATGTAAAAAGTCGTGTCACACTTAAAGAGGAATTTACCGTATTAAAGGAACATAATACAGAAAAGAAACCCCTCAATGAAGAATTTAATGGCATTATTCCAACAAATGTAACCATTCCTTCAATTGATGTAAATGCTTCAATTGAGCAAGTTGGATTATTGGATAACGGTGAAATGGCTGCCCCTTTTACTGAAGAGGGTGTGGCTTGGTTTGAACCTGGTTCAAAACCAGGGGTGAAAGGAAATGCCGTATTAGCAGGTCATGTAGATAGTAAGACAGGACCAGCTGTTTTTTATCATTTGAAAGATCTCGCAAAAGGTGATGAAATTACGGTTAAGGATAAGCAAGGAACAAAACTCACATTTGTGGTAAAACAAAAACAAAGCTATCCACGAGACAAAGCACCTCTTAACGAAATCTTCGGATATAGCAAGGGGCGCCATTTGAATTTAATTACATGTACAGGCACATTTGATCGATTGAAAGGCACGCATCAAGAACGATTAGTTGTATATGCAGAATTAAAAACAGAAGAAGAAAAACAGCTTGAAAATAAAGCAAAACCGCCTGCTACCCCAACGAATGCGAAAATAAGTGGTGATCTGTTAACCTGGTATGCCGTAAGTGACGGAAATATTATCGGTTACCGAGTTTATAAAAAACAGCCAGGTGGAACATTCACACATATTGGGAGCATATCAGAGTATGAACGTAAGAATTTTGTAGATAAAAACGCAACAAATGCTCATTACTATGTGACAGCAGTTAATGAATATGGGCAAGAATCAGCTCCGTCTAGTTTTGCTAAATAAGAATAGCCAAAAAAAAATGGACTTTTTATCTCCCCACTTAAAGCGAGTAACAGTATAAAACAAAGAAGATGGACATTTAAGAGAGGGGAATACGTGAAAAATTAATTTTGAATTGAGGGAGTTACAACTAACCCACTAGGTAAGTATTTCATTAGATTTATATGATCAACTGCTAGTGCGTTTGCAAAATCGTGAATATTACTAAACCCCGGATAAGGGACACACATATATAATTGACCCTTATCCGGGGTTTTTAATGTTTCAATAGTTGTAATGAGTAAGGATGGAGGATGGTATAAATGGTTATGGGAAAATTGCTCGGCCGGTAATGTAGCATAAAAAAATCAGACGATTGATGAAAATATATAAATTCCTAGTGGAAATCAGACGGGCTGATCGGAGGCAAGCAACTATCATATTACTTGGCCGAAAAGTAAATTTGCGGGTATTGGCTTCATTGGATGAAATGGCTATGAAATAAGGATTTCCTTATCATCGATTCACCATCTAATGTAACTTTCATTTTATAGGTGCTAGTTGCATTTTAAACTATTTTTAAAGAAAAGGACAAATAAGCGTTTTCATACCATTTGCCATTACTTGAACAATATTAGA
>NZ_JBHXAS010000179.1:0-7110 GCF_042727425.1 Peribacillus sp. NPDC060253 | reverse complement strand
TCGCCAAGTGTAGTTTGTCACTAATACAAACGGGTGGGCGAGGGATAAATTAAATAAGGATACAACATGAAAAAAATAAACTTGGAAGCGTTTTTTCATTTTTCCAATTATGGAACGAATGGAAAACGTGAAATCCTTGCCGGAGTTGTCGGCTATTTTACGATAGTCTATATTCTCATCGTGAATTCCCTGATTTTATCGGAAGCGGGCATACCGATTAATGGTGCAGTGATTGCCACAATTCTTTTATCCGCTTTAAGCTGTATCATGATAGGGGTATGGGCAAATGTCCCGATCCTCCTCGTTCCAGGTATGGGCGTAAATGCTCTTTTTGCTTATACCATGGTTCAAGGAATGGGCCTATCTTGGCAATCGGCGCTTGGTGCTGTTTTTATCTCTGGGATTATTTTTGTAGTTATTGCCTTTACAAAATACTCTACGTTAATCAGTGATTCGATTCCAAGTTCGATAAAAGATGCCATATCTGTTGGTCTTGGCTTATTCTTGATGCTAATAGGTCTCGAAAAGGGCGGAATAATCACGGGAGGTTCATCATCTATCATCGCGCTGGGAGATTTAAGCGATCCGGCGGTGTGTGCGACGGTGTTGACCTTTTTACTGGCTATCACCCTATTCATCAAAAATGTCCCCGGTAACTTCATGATTACCATCCTGGCAGGTAGCTTTATTGCCTATTGGTTCGGGACTGTTCAACTAACGGAAATCCACTTTTCAGGCATAGACACAGCTTCCTACGGTGACCTCTTCTTTTCATTATCGTTCATGGAAGCGGACCGTATTGAATTTTGGATAAGTGTCTTTGCGATGACAATGGTTCTTGTTTTTGAAAATATTGGTCTTGTACATGGGCATGTAGACAGTATCAACCGCCAGGATGCATATAAAAAGTCGCTAGCCGCGACAAGTGTCTCCGTTCTGTTTTCAGGTCTATTCGGTTCAAGTCCTACGGTTGCAACAGTTGAGACGGCAGCTGGAATCGCATCAGGAGGCAGAACTGGTTTGACCTCAGTGGTGACAGGTTTGCTATTTATACTATCACTGCTGTTCATCCCGGTGATTAAAGTGATCCCTGATAGCGCCATTGCTCCCATTTTGATTATTATTGGGATTTTGATGCTCGGGAACATTAAAAAGTTAGATTTCAGTGATTTAACTGAGAGTATACCTGCAATCATGATCATCACGATCATTCCATTTACGTACAGTATTGCAGATGGAATGGCATTCGGTTTCATCCTGTACCCGTTCTTGAAGCTTGTAACCGGGAGAGCGAGAGAAGTCTCACCCCCGATGTATGTGAGTGCAGGAATGTTTATCGTCTATTTCATCGTTGGTATGATCGGTTAATATTTTGGAAGAGCGGTTGGAATGAGATAGTTCTTATTTCAACCGCTCTTTTTATTTTGTTTTTTCAGCGGAAAAATGGATTTATTGTAATTTACGCGATGACACATCCATCTTGAAAATGCTATGATATAGAATATTAAAAAAATGATAATTGAAAAGCAGCATATTAGAGGATGTGACAGGATGATTATTGAAGGTTTAAAGAGCCATGGTTCAGGTAATGATTTCTTAATCATTGATGAATTGACTACGGCCTTGACGTTTACTGAAGAACAGCGAAAAAATTTAGCGAAGGCCCTGTGTAATAGGGAAAGGCTTGGAGCGGACGGTATTTTGTTTGTGATGAAAAGCGAACATGCAGATGCCAGGATGCGTGTCTTTAATGCGGATGGCTCGGAAGCTTCGATGTGTGGGAATGGACTTCGCTGTGTTGCACGTTACGCGAATGACGTTTTAGGGCTTGATAAAATGATCGTGGAAACGATGAAAGCGAATTTACTCGTTGAGAAAACGGAAGATATCTATAATGGAATTCCGACTTTCAAGGTGGAAATTTCTCCAGTCAGTTTCAATCTGAAGGATTTGCCACTAATCATTGAAAAAGAGCAGTTGCAAAACGAACCATTGCCGGAACTTCATGATACCCTATTATTTTCGGCATTGGCTGTTCCCAATCCGCATCTAATCACGCTCGTCGATAGTGAAGTCTTACAAAGTGATTTGCAGGCAGACCTTTCAACGAAGGTCAATCAACCGAACGAGCTCTTCCCTGATGGTGTCAATGTTAGTTTTGTGAAAGAGTTGGAACCCGGCAGCATTTATGTGCGGACATTTGAACGGGGAGTCGGCTTCACGAATGCATGTGGTACGGCAATGTCAGCTTCCAGCCTAGTAACATGCTCAGTTGGATTAAACGCATTGGAAAGTGAAATATCCGTCTACAATAACGGCGGAAAGGTTAAATGCGTCGTGCATTATGACGACGAAGGTCAAAAGTATTCAATAGATTTAATCGGGAATGCAACCTATGAATTCAAGGTGTCAATCGACCTAGACCTAGACCAACCCGAAAAATTTGAAATCCTGGAAAAACAGGACTTTGAAGCGGAAACAAGCTTATATGCTAAGTTGCAGGATGAAGTTCAAAGTTATTTGAAAACTACATTATAAGGAAAGTACCAACTAGGTGTTAGTCTTAGTTAAAAAGGGGTTCGGAATGTTTTAATTCCGAACCCCTTTTTTAAATTTGTTTCAAAGTTTAGAGATTGTGCAAGGCCATCTATGAATCTTAACAAGTCGAAAATTACTAGATTGCGAAACTCACGAGTAAAGGCGCGAAATTCACGAGTAAAGGCGCGAAATTCACGAGTAAAGGCGCGAAATTCACGAGTAAAGGCGCGAAATTCACGAGTAAAAGTGCCAAACTCACGAGTAAATGCGCGAGATTCACGAGTAAAAGTACGAAATTCACGAGTAAAGTCTAAAAATCAAACGTAAATGTGCCAATCTAATGTTTTTTGATTCATGTCAAACAGCATTAGAAGATATCTTCACTACTTTGATCAACAATAAATCAAAGGGAATGTGCCCGGTAGATTTCCGGGTTCGTAGCCTAAAGGGCTGCTTAATTAAATGAAATGTCTAACTTTTTGGATACACTTCATAAGTTGGTCTTTTTTTGTTTTAGAAAAGACAGTACATCAAGAAAGGCTGGTCCATTATCGACATGCCGGTAATCCAAGAATGGACATCCGTCCCTTTTGATTCTATTTGGTACGGTATCAACCGTAAAGTCTTTGAGCTGGAGGTTTTCTTCCACTTCCTCCCAAAATAATGGTGTAGCAACCCCTGCGAAAGAATTTCCGCGTGGGGAATAAGGCACAATGATGGTTTTTCCTTCACTATGCTGTACAAAGTCCAAGTAAAGCCGATTATTCCGTTTTATTTTCAATCTTTCCACTGTAAAATCATCGGGATTGGAACTTGTTAAGTAATGACCGAGAAAATCGGTGAATATCCTTGTTTCCTGATAAGTAAATCTGTCTTCAGGTAAAGGGATGTGAATTTGCAGGCCTTTGTTACCTGAGGTTTTCACATAAGCTATTATCCTTAAGGAGTCCATCACCTTTTTTATTTCTTGTGCGGCTTTTATCGCTAAGGAAAAAAATTCGATCGAAGGTGGATCTAAGTCCAGGACGATTTCATCGGGTCTTGTTTTTCCAGCTTTCTGAAATGGGGCATGGAATTCCAATGCCAGTTGGTTACCAAACCAAAGAAGCGTTTCAATGTCGTTACACAGCATATATTCTATATCTTCATCCATGAATGTTTTAATAAATGCAGGCGCATAATCAGGCTTGTTTTTCTGGAAAAATTTCTCTTGATCCATGGTGCCATGAGGATAGCGGATCGTCGTCAACAGTTTATCTTTTAAAAACGGTAAGAAGAAAGCTGAAACCTCCCTCAAATAATGCAGGTATTCAACTTTTATCACCTGTTTATCATCGGTTATCCATAATGGTTTATCCGGTGAGGTTATTTGTACAGTATCGGGAAATGTGTATTGGTTTATCACGAATTTTTCCCAAGTACATTCAGTGGGAGACGTGTGTAATAGCCAATGCGAAAACTGAGGTTCACGCAATTCATTTTCCTCATATACGTGTAAAAATTGTACCTCGATGCAAATGGATGGATGGATATAAAAAAATTTTGCGTCTTCATTTGAAGCATTTTGCTTGATCAGTTCATATAAGATCTTTTTATCTTTTGCACTTATTCCATTTTTGACGCTACCGATTTTCGTTACCGCACCTTCCTTGAAAACTGCGAGGGAAACATAACCATTTTCTTTATGCAATGCTGTAATGAAACAGGAGACAGTCTTCCAATTTTTCACTTTAATCCAGTTAGTGGAACGCTTTCCTTCTTGCCAAGTACCCCGGGTTTCTTTGGCTACAACCCCCTCACCATCTAATAAAGTGACTGTATTTAATGCCTTATCCAAAACGTCGAAACTTTCAATTAATTGGATCAAAGCTTCAGAAGTTGGGTTAGGAGGCATAGGAAACCCAAGTTTTTCACCCAGATTCAACATGAATCCCCTTCGTTCTTCCATCGATTTAGTCGTTATATCCATTCCTTTGATACGTAGCAGGTCAAACGCTATAAAACGGCAAGGGGAAAAATTAGCTGTTTCGGAAATCAATGATTGTTTCCGTAGGCGACCACGCCACTGTATTTGAAAGAAGTCAGCTTTTGCTTGATTAGTCAGCCAGACCAATTCTCCATCCAACTGCAGCGGGAGATAATCTTCTAGGCCCAGCTGTTTAATGAAATCAATGATTTCCGGGAAGAGGGGAGACATTTCCTTTTCGTTTCGGCTCGAGATGCTAATCGTATCGAAGTCAATCGTTAAAATGGCCCTAAAACCGTCATATTTGACTTCATAACGCCAATCCTTGGAGCTAGGGGCTTCGGTGTAATAGGTTGGCAGCATCGGTTTCATTTTGTGTATATCCCTCCGAAAAAAGTGATTAACATTATTTTGCCAAAAAAACGAAGTGTTAGAGTTGGCAAATGTTTTTTCGGTTTTTTTTTGATAAAAGGGAATAATAACAATTGTTCTTCCATTTAAAAATACGTTATGAGGTGACGAATATGCATACGATGTGGAAGGGGAGCATATCATTCGGTTTGGTGAACATTCCGATTAAACTTCATGCTGCAACGGAAGATAAGGATATTTCTTTAAGGACGTTGCATAAGGAGTGTCATTCACCGATTAAATACGAAAAAGTATGTCCGGTCTGCCAAAAAGAAGTGGGGAAGGACGATATAGTCCGCGCTTTTGAATATACAAAGGGAAAGTTTGTTGTATTGGAAGACAGTGAACTGGAACAGTTAAAAAAACAAAATGAAGAAAAAGCCGTGGAAATCGTGGATTTCGTAAAAATAGAAGAAATAGATCCCATTTATTTTAACCGAAGCTATTACATGTCCCCGAATGATGGAGGGATAAAAGCTTATTCCCTTTTGAGACAGGCCCTCAAGGAATCGAAGAAGGTGGGATTAGCGAAAATCATCATCCGCTCAAAGGAACAAATGGCGGTCATTCGAGTCGTTGATAATACTTTAGTGATGGAAACGATTCATTATCCGGATGAAGTCCGATCCACAGCGGATGTTCCGAATATCCCTGCCACTGATTCCGTTGTTGAAAAAGAAATCGAGACGGCCGTTTTATTGATAGATCAATTAACGTCTACTTTCGATCCGACAAAATACACCGATGATTATCGGACAGCGTTACTGGAATTGATTGAATCAAAGAAAACGGGACAGAAGACGATCACAACCAAAACAAAAGAACCTGTTTCCAGCAATGTAACCGATTTAATGGAGGCTTTACAGGCATCCATTGACCGAACGAAACATGAAGAACCGGTAAAGAAAAAGACGACACGGAAGAAAGCGGCACCGAAGAAAAAGAAACAAGCCTAAACAAGAAGCTGAGCGGGAGTCTTGAGTCGCTCGGCTTCTTGTTGGGAATGGGCATGAGAAAGATATGAAAGTAGACTTTATAGATTGGATTGCTGAAAATACATATGTAAAACATGTACAAATAGAAAAGCGGTACGTGATGCGGATAATGAACGGAATAAAGAGAAAAAATGGGTGGTTGTGAATGAAGGCAAAAAAATTCGCTCCCTAAAGAGCGACAATGAGGATTTCAATCGTGAAAATCAACATATAGGCGAACGGTTGTAGTTTTCGACTATATATTGTGTTCATATTCTACCATATTTAATTCTGAAATAGCAACAAAATTACTATAACTAACCTATGTTTTTTTCTGGAAAATCAATGATATTAGGCCAATTTAACGGTTGAAAGGGGGCTTTTGCATTATCTGATTTTGTAGATTCTTTTAAATCACTATAGAATATAATGGATTTTTAGTATAATTTATTCATATTAAGATGATATAAATTCAATAGGATTGGAAGATACAAAATGGAAAATGGTAAAATCGTATCACTTCATGCAGGAAAGCCAAAACAGGAAAAATTTTCGAATGTTGATATCTTTTCAGCCATGGATAAACAAGCACAGGATAAAGTGACAGTGACTAAATCAGGCATAATTGGCGATGGGGTTGGTAATGTAAAGTTCCATGGAGGCCCTGATCGGGCTTTGTGTTTTTACCCCATTGAACATTATTCACTATGGAATGAAAAATTCGCTAAAAAGCTGGAAATCCCTGCATTCGGTGAAAACTTAACTATAGCGGGGATGAGGGAAGAAACAACATTTATCGGTGATCTATATCAAATAGGCGAAGTAATCGTTCAAATTAATCAAGGGAGGATTCCTTGCTCGACGATTTCCCACTTTAACCAGGAACCTAAGTTTTTGGAATTCGTCTTTAAAACTGGTTACACTGGTTATTTTGCAAAAGTCATTCAAGAAGGAACGTTAAAGAAACAAAACGAAATCGTGCTATTAGATCGTTTGCAAGAAAAGATTTCAGTTCATTATGCTACTGAGGTGATCCTTCATAATCGGGATGGGCTGGATGGGGCATACACTTTGCTTACTCTAGATTCGCTTGCGGAAGACTGGAAACAGAGGGTAGAAAAGAGAGTTCAAGCTGCAAAAGATTGAGTGATTTTTGGAAAAAGTAAAAAAAATGACGTTTAAGGTATTGAAATTGACAGATTATTAATGTAAATTAAATAT
>NZ_JBHXAS010000178.1:0-7125 GCF_042727425.1 Peribacillus sp. NPDC060253 | reverse complement strand
GCGTCGGACTCTTTCCGTCCTCCCTCGCTAGCGTGGCGGCGCTGTCCCCGCCGAACTACTTAATAGTGCCTACCCAACAAGCGATTTATCTTTTGGAGTAAAAAATGAACAATGAATTTTCATAGTATGAATAAATGAAAAGTTCAATTTTTTTATCTTATTTACGTCTTGACAAAATAGAGGTTATCTAGAACCAGTTATTTAATATTAAACCCAAAGTTAAACAGATTAAACGATTAGATAGGAGAAATGGAATGACAAAAAACATGGAGCATCAATTCAATATGTTACTTCGCGAAATACGCAAGGAGTATGTTGGAAATGGACCAAAGGAAATCACCACTCGTTTTGTAGGTCCCTGGGTAATTAGTGAGATGAAAGGTAATCTGACGAATGTTGAAAAGTTTATGATTGGCTCCACTGAAGGACAAAAAATGGTTCATGAAGCTCGAACTAAATTAGTAAAGGATATTTATCAGGATCCTACCGTGATGAAAAAGCTTGAGGAGTTGATGCAAGCGAAAATTTTGAGCATCTATACGGATATTAATATAGATATTGATACTGCTATGACTATTTTTGTTTTCGATAAGCTTATTCAGCCATAGTCTTATCTAAAATATGTACCACTTTTAGAACAAGTTGTTTCACAAATTGAATCGTTAATTCAATCTGGTGGATGGAGAGAAGGATGGTTTGTCGCTTTCGGGACCGCGTTGATCCTCCGCACGATTATTAAACACCAAAGCTGAAATGTACCACATCAGGAAAAACATGAATGGCCACAAGAAATTGCAAAAAGTGAGCGTATACATCCAGGAGGTTAAAAGTCCAACGATTGATTAATTAATGACCAAAAAACATTCCCCTTATGTCAATGCACAAGGGGAATATTAATTTCATTGCTCTGGCCATTTTTCCTCGTATTAACAGCTTGCTAGAGGAATTTCAGTCTATTTTGGTCTGGATAAAATTAATTCGTGACACTACCATCTTCGTCTGAATCTTCAATATCTGCCGGATCTTTTTCCAATAGTGCCTCTTTGTCTTTTTCGTTCCATTTTGCTTTATATCCTAATGATTTCCCTACACTTAACACCGGTAGATACGATTTTTTATCTGGTTTAAATGTTTGTAAGTCCCCTGTTTGGATTACACCTAAACCAAGTAGCAATTTGTCTGATTGGATATAGGGTTTTTCATCTATCAGTTTCATTTGTTCAGCAGTATAAGGATAAATGGCTCCATTCACTTTTAAGGTAAACGGTCCCTTTTTTTCTTCTTTTATTTCTTTTGGCTTTTTCGATTTATAGGAAACATTATACACTCCTTGAACAGTTCCTTCTCTCGTATTATCGGCTCCTCCATACATTTTCCCCTTTTCATAATCATAAATAACAGCTTGCACATTTCCGATATGCTGGGGTTTTTCTTCATAAACATGGCCTTTTGCCATTAACTCCAACCTTGTATTTTGTTCAATTCCCGGTTCCCATCTAACCGTCGGATAGTCAGCAGAATAAATACGTGGCGCTAATATGGCATCTTGAATTAGCATTTTATGATCAAGCACGTTCATAATCGTTTCAGATACCGATGCTATTATCGTCGCTCCCCCTGGTGAACCAATGGCCATGAAGGGATTGCCATCTTTTAATACGAAGGTAGGGGACATACTGCTTCTTGGTCTTTTTCCTGGTTCCACCTGGTTAACTCCACCCGGTGTTGCATCAAAATCCGTCATTTCATTATTTAGCATGAATCCATAATCAGGTACCATGATACCTGATCCGAATACTTGCTCGATTGTAGTCGTATAAGCAACCATATTTCCCCATTTATCCATTACAGAAAAATGGGTTGTTTGACCGATCGGTGTTTTCTCTTCTTTTACCTTCTCCATTGAAGTGGGTACTTTGCCCTCATACTTCCATGGATCGCCTGCTTTGACATCAGCTGTTGATCTATTTGGATTAATGAGTTTTCGTCTTTCTTTAATATAATCTTCATCCAATAGTCCTTTTGTTGGTACATCATAAAAATCTTCATCTGCCATATAGGCAGCTCGATCGGCAAAAGCGAGATGCATGGCTTCCGTGAGATAATGAAGATACTCAGGGGAGTTCGCCCCCATCTTTTGTACATCGAATCCTTCCATAAGCTCCAGGATTTGTAGAACAGTCAAGCTGCCTGAGCTTGGTGAAGCTGCCCCTACCACTTCAAATCCCCTATATTCCGATTTAATTGGCTCTCTTTCTTTCACTTCATAGTTTTGCAAATCCTCAGTTGTCATCGTTCCTTCACGCTTTTGAACTTCTTTAGTAAGGGCTTCCCCGATTTCACCTTTATAAAAAACGTTAGAACCTTGTTTTTTTATTAGCTTAAGAGTCTTTCCCAGATCTGGCTGAACGAGGGTGTCTCCCTCTTCCAATGGCTTTCCGTCTGGTACAAAAACTTTTGCAGCCGCTTGGTTATTTTTAAGCTTTGTTACATTTTCATCGATATATTGTGCTGTTGCCCAATTGACTTTTACCCCTTCTTCAGCTTGTTTAATGGCCGGGCCTATGACTTGTGATAATTTCAATGTTCCATATTTCTCAAGAGAAGTCTCCACCCCCATCAGAGTTCCAGGAACAGCAACCGCCTTACCAGATGTGTGCCGCTTACTAAAAGGAACAGGTTTTCCCTTTTCATCTAAAAAAAGTTCAGGCGTAACATTTTGCGGTGCCATTTCGCGATTTTCGATCATCGTTATTTTATTTTCCTTTTTATTATAAATCATGATAAAACCACCGCCACCGATTCCAGACATCATTGGTTCAACTACATTTAGCGATAATTGAATGGCTGCTGCTGCATCGACTGCGTTTCCACCTTGTTTTAATATCTTAATGCCCGCTTCAGCTGCTAAAGGATGGGAAACGGATACAATTCCTTTTGTTGCTCCCTTTCCCATTGACCCATCCACTCCAGGGACACTTGCAAAAGCTGGTGTGATCATACAAAAGAAACTGAAAGTAACTAAAATAAAACTTTTTAAAAATTTCATGAATTAGTCTCCTTTCAAAATAAAACAATTTGGGTTTTACCATAAGGCACCTGGATATACGGGCCAATGACTCTGCTATTGCAAGTAAGAATATGCTGGTTGATCTCTAAAATAGCAGTATGCACATCCCCTGCTCTCATTGATGTCTCATTTCAAATAATCACCCCCTAGAATGTTTAGAGTTCAATTAGCCTTTTCTTCTGGATTGATATCCGAAGACTCAATTTTTATCCACACTTTGCTTATATTCCAAGATATTGGGGCTGTCGTGATTGTCACTCTTCCAAAGATATTGTAAAGCCAGTAATACCAAAAATGCAGATAATCCAACGATGTCCGATATCGTTTCAGGATAGATTAATAGTAAACCAACGATTATAGCGATGATTCTTTCTAACCAGTGCATCTTCCTCATCCAGTAACCTATAACACCCGCACCAATTGCAACCATGCCTGACATTGCTGTAAGAACGACCCAGGCAACCTCCATCCAAGTTGTATCGATCATTAGTAATTGTGGAGAGAGAACAAAAACATACGGAATGATAAATGCAGCGATAGCAAGTTTTGATGACTGAATCCCCGTTTTTATCGGTTCACTGCCCGCTACCCCTGCCGCTGCAAATGCCGCTAATGCAACAGGAGGAGTTATATCTGCTATAATGCCGAAATAGAAGACAAATAGATGTGCAGATAAATCAGGGACGCCAAGCAAAATGATCGCAGGTGCTGCAATCGTCGAAGTGATCACATAGTTGGCAGTTGTAGGGGATCCCATTCCCAAAATAAGTGCAGCTACCATCGTTAGCATCAGTGTTGGAATCAAATATCCACCAGACAAATCGATTAATCCATTTGCCAGTTTCAGCCCTAGTCCAGTTTTCGTAACGATTCCTACAATAATGCCGGCTGCTGCAGTTGCGGCTGCAACCGACAGTGCCGTTCGAGCTCCATCCACCAATGCATAAATGATATCTATGAATTTCATTCGGACATCCTTGTTTATGATTCCTACAAGAACCGAAATGGCAATGGAATACAGTGCTGCATGTGTAACCGTGATATTCAGCATGAGCAAGAAGATAATGGCAAGGATCGGTATTAGTAAATAAAATTTGCCGAACACTTCCTTCTTACTTGGCATCTCTTCTTTCGTTAATCCACGTAGCCCAAGTCGTTTCGCTTCAAAATGGGTCATGATCCAAATTCCTGAAAAGTAAAGGATAGCTGGAATCGCAGCCGCCTTTGCTATATCCCAATACGTTATTCCATTCCCAATGAACTCAACCATTAAGAATGCCGCTGCCCCCATTACCGGAGGCATCAATTGACCGCCTGTTGAAGCGGCCGCCTCCACTGCCCCTGCGAATTCCTTCTTATAACCAAGATTTTTCATCATCGGTATCGTAAATGCTCCTGAAGTGACAACATTAGCTACAGAGCTTCCGCTAATCGTTCCTTGAAGAGCACTGGAAAAAATCGCAACCTTTGCGGGTCCCCCTATCCTTCTGCCGGCTATGGCGGTTGAGAGATCATTGAAGTATTGACCGACCCCTGTCCGGACTAGAAAGGATCCAAACAGTAAAAATAGGAAGATGAATGTCGATGACACCGCTAACGGAGTACCTAAAATACCCTCTGTCGAGAAGAACATCGTTTGCACCAAACGCTCCAAAGTTAAACCGCGATGAGCGAGGAATCCTGGCATATACTGTCCAAAAACCCCATAGAAAATGAATAATAAAGCAATGACCATAATAGGAAGACCCACTGCACGCCTGGTTGCCTCCAAAACCAGCAAAATGGCCATTAAACCAACTGCAAAATCCAATATGCCTAGGCGTCCTACATTCATGACGATATCTTCGAAAAATAAGGGCCAATATGCACCTACCCCGATGCTAAGGATCGCTAATATGATATCGTACCAGGCAATTTGAAACTTTCCTTTTTGACGCTTCTTTCGGATTGCAGGAAATAGTAAAAAAACCAAGGAGAGTGCAAACCCTAAATGTATCGTCCGTTGGATTTGGGCTGTAAAAACGCCAAAAATAGCAGTATATAATTGAAATAACGAAAAAGCTAAAAGTCCAAAAAACGCAATGTGGCCCAAGACACCAGTTAATTTCCTTGTCCCGGCTTCTGGATCATATTTTTCCAATAACTCCTGTTGTTCTGCTTCGGTTAAATACTTCGTTTTTTCTTGATCAGCCACTAATTTTCACTCCCTTCAACTGTTCCCATAAAGAAATTCTTTCTGATGAAATCCTGACCCATGTCCCTGGTTTAATAAAGTCTGCCAATGTGTATGTTTTTTCATCATATATTAAACGATGGTTAGCTCTGACTTGTCCTACTCGTAAATCTATATAGGCGAAATTGCGTTTCATATTTTTTATGAAGTAGGTACCGTCTTTCTCTTCGAATACTTCCTCCCCCTCTGCATTAGAAGGCATACCGACTGCAAAATCATGATATGCAAGTTCAGTTTGTTTGATTTGCTTATCCGATAACCGATATGATTCCAAAACATCTGTGAGGTGGATGGAGTGTGTATACTTAATCTTGAATTCTTTTTCTTTTTTCAAAGGAAAGTATGCGACTAATTCCCCTTGGTCCTCGAAGGAAAAGGCAATTACATGCTTATAAGGAAAAAAGAATAAAAAAGCGATGAGCAGAGGTATACCAAAAGCCATGAAACTCTTGAATTTCATAGGCACCCCTTTCAAAACCAGAATCCAATTAAGAAAAAAAACGAAGTCGATAGGCCACATAAAGCGAGCTACCGACCCAATTGCATTACTTGGAAACACCTTTTTCTTTAAAGTATTTTGCTGCTCCAGGATGAACTTCCATTTCCCCTAATCCTTCAAGTGCAGTTTCTGCTGTAATGAACTTGCCTTTTGCATGTGTGATTTGATCTGTATTATCATAAATAGCTTTAGTCATTTCATAAACTAAATCTTCATCAAGATCCTTTGTAACCACTAACATCGCTTTAACAGCAACTGTTTTTACCTCGGATTTGATTTTGTACGTACCACTTGGAATGGTATCTTCAGCATAGTATGGATACTTTTTAACCAATGCTTGGATCTTTTCCTCTGCAATAGGCAGGATAATGATATCATTTTGTACGGACAGCGCTTCAACTGCACCAGTTGGTGTTCCGGCAGTAATGAAAGCTGCGTCAATATTTCCTGCTTGGATTCCTTCGGCCGACTCATCGAAAGAAAGATTTTGTCCTTTGATATCTTTCTCAGACAAACCATGAATCTCCAGGATTTGCATGGCATTGATGTATGCACCAGAACCCGGTGCACCTACTGATACCTTTTTACCCTTTAAATCCTCGATTGATTTAATTCCACTTTTTGCTGTCGTTACAATTTGAACAGTTTCAGGATATAAAGAACTGATGGCCATTATATTGTCAATGGGTTTCCCGTCGAACATTTCTGTTCCTTCAAGTGCATATGCGGCGATATCCGTTTGCGAAAAGGCAATTTCAGCCTCTCCCGCCCTTATCGTTTCCATGTTTTCGGCGGAGGCACCAGATGTCTGAGGTGTTATGTTCGCTTTTGTTTTATCGGAAATGATTTTTCCAATTTGTCCACCGAGTGGATAGTATGTACCTCCCGTTCCACCAGTCAACAAACTCAAATTTTGGTTTCCGCTGCCCGAGACACCTGTTTTACTGTCTCCGCAGGCCGTGATAATACCGAATACCGTCAAAATCATGACCAATAAAAAGCACTTATGAAATTTTTTCATAAAACTCCCCCTCATGTGTTTTCATCATCTGCAAAAGATGATAATGTTATTATTCTACCGACCACCTCACTTTCCCTTTTTTTACAAAATTAGACACTTAAACTAAAAGAACTAGTATTTGATTAAAAACTTTTATAGAAATCGAAATAACAAGCATAAATGTGCAAAAACACCTATTAAAAACAAGGGAAATCCGCTTTCTTATAGTAATATATTACCTTTTATTACCTATTTTTCCTTTCTTTAAGGATAATATTGACTCTTCCATTTTAGAAATATATTATTGTTATAAACTTATAAGC
>NZ_JBHXAS010000177.1:0-7151 GCF_042727425.1 Peribacillus sp. NPDC060253 | reverse complement strand
CGCCGATGGTAGTTGGGGGTTTCCCCCTGTGAGAGTAGGACGCCGCCAAGCCATTTTAAAGATCAGCCATCCGGCTGGTCTTTTTTTGTGTCTCTATGGTTTGAAAATAAGGCAAATCGGCTTCTGATTCGGCCTAAAGTGAAATAATTCGTCCTAAACACTACATAATTCGACCTGAAGCGTCCACAAACCAATTAATGCGTTCTAGCGTTATCGTTATTCATGCTTATATTGGTTGGACCTATAGCTGATGCATTAAACTGGAACGATTTCTTGTTTTTATTGCTTCTAGGAAGAATTTTAAAATATTGGTATAAGGAAAGTGCTTCATAGTTATGGAGGACTGCTTCATAAGTTTGACACACGTAAATTAGAGCAGTATAATAATTTCAGTAGAACGATATACTAAATAAAGTTAACTATTTTACTTCAGTATCATCCATAGTTTAATACGAGTAAAGAATTAATTAGTTAGTAGAACGATATACCAAAATGCGAGGTTAGTAGAACGATATACCAATTCTCGAAATGGTTAGTAGAACGATATACTAGTGTGTAATAAAGTTAGTAGAACGATATACCTAACTGAAGTCGTTAACTGAATGAAGTGTATTGTTTTTAATCGATGAACGTAATTTGTTTCTTAAATTATGATATGGGGCAAGGGGGAAACTTCTGAAAGGCTTAAGAATCAAATTGCATTTTGATTATTTTTGAATAACTAACATAGGGGTGTGTTTCATGAAAAATCCATATATAAAAATGGCAACAGGTTTATATATTAGCTATTTTATTTTAGGCATGATCAATATTATCATTGGATCAAATATGGAAAATTTGTCCGAACAATTAAATACAAGTGCATCGGGGATCAGCTACTTGGTCTCTGCTATAGGAATTGGTAAATTGGTTTCCTTGTTTTTCGCCGGTAGATTGTCGGATAAATTAGGAAGGAAGCCATTTGTCGTTTCGGCATCTTTTATATACCTTATCTTCCTCATAGGTATACCTTTGGCTCCTAACTATACGTTGGCATTTATATTTGCCGTATGCGCTGGTATTGCAAACTCATTTTTAGATGCTGGTACTTATCCAGCCCTTATTGAAGCTTTTCAAAAGAAAGCAGGTTCCGCCACTGTTTTAGTAAAAGCATTCGTTTCCGTTGGTGCGGCACTTCTTCCTTTCATCATGGCGTTCTTCATAGCTAGAGACATGTTTTACGGATATACATTCTTCTTAATGGCTGCTGTTTATCTTGTTAATGGACTTTTCTTGCTTAAGGTTTCATTCCCAAATCATAAAGCTCCAAATGGAACCCAAACTGACGAGCAAGTTGCAGCGGTTCAACACCAATTTCTATCAAAACCGAAGTTTGCTCAGGAAGGATTGGCTGTCATACTTTTAGGCTTCACCTCAACAGCTTTATTCATGCTCGTTCAAGTATGGCTACCGAACTTTGGACAAGGAGTATTGGGGCTTACCCAGGCAAAGGCCGTTCAATTGCTTAGTTACTATAGCATTGGATCCCTTGTTTCTGTCATTTTACTAGCGGTTCTTTTGAATAAAGTAATAAAGCCCATTACCGTCATGATTATCTATCCAATCATTGCTGCATTATCTTTATTGTCACTCATTTACATCCAACAACCATTTATGACGGTCTTGAGTGCTTTCTTCATAGGGCTTTCAACTGCAGGAGTTTTTCAATTAGCCATGACTATCATTACAGAATTCTTCCCTGCCAATAAAGGGACGATTACTTCATATGTAAACATTGCAGCTAGCTCTGCCTTTATCATCATACCCTTCGTTACAGGTATCATTTCTAAGAGTGCAGGTTTAACTGCAGTCTTCTTGTTTGACGTAGCAATTGCGGTAGTTAGTATATTATTGGCCGTATTCGTTGCCTATCGATATAAAAAGGTCATTAAAGTTTCATCAAATTAAGGAATCGAAGCAAACATCAGTGGCTTAGCTGATGAGAAGAATAAAAGGGGGAAACATGTATGCAAACCATAACCATCAAAGACGTAACGATCGGAGAAGGGATTCCAAAGATCATTGTTCCACTGATGGGGACAACGGAGGAAGAACTACTAAAAGAAGTTGAAACGGTAAATGCTTTAGAGCCGGATATCATTGAATGGCGAGTAGACGTGTATGAACATGTTGAAAACTTAGAAGCTGTATCGGAAATGATTTCAAAACTTAGAGGTGCTTTACCAAGCACTCTGCTTCTTTTCACTTTTAGAAGCCATAAAGAAGGCGGGAACAAGGAAATCACTGATGAATATTATTTTCAACTACTTCATACAGCGATCAGAACAAAGAATATTGACCTTGTAGATGTAGAGTTGTTTTTTGAAGAATCTGCAGTAAAAGAGACTGTGAAGATAGCAGAGGAAAATGGCGTATACGTAATTATGTGTAACCATGATTTCGATAAGACACCGGAAAAGGAAGAAATCATTTACCGATTGCGTAAAATGCAGGAATTTGGAGCTCATATCCCCAAAATTGCTGTAATGCCTCAAAGTGTCGGTGACGTACTCGTATTATTGGATGCAACCCACACGATGAAAACAAAATATGCGGATCGTCCGTTCATTACGATGTCAATGGCGGGTACTGGCCTGGTCAGTCGATTATCAGGTGCGGTATTTGGATCGGCTTGTACATTCGGTGCCGGAAAAGAAGCATCTGCCCCAGGACAAATTCCTGTTACTCAATTAAGAAGTGTACTGGAAATCATTGATCAAAATATTTAAATTTCAAAATTTCTTCCAAGAAGGAATTTATATAAAATCATAATATCAGGGGGAATAGAACATGGAAAACCTAGGACGAATAAATGGAAAAACAGAATTAGTAGGATTACTGGCAACACCTATCGGACACTCTTTGTCACCCGCCATGCATAATTTGGCTTTTGATAAATTAGGATTGAATTGCGCCTATTTGGCATTTGAGGTTGGAAATGAACAGTTGGAAGATGCGGTAAAAGGTATGCGTGCATTAAATGTAAAAGGGTTTAACGTATCTATGCCAAATAAAATGAAAATCCTTCCATACCTAGATGAATTGGCTGACAGTGCTAAATTTTCGGGCGCTGTTAATACAGTTGTCAATGTAGATGGAAAATTCGTAGGTCACAGTACAGATGGAATGGGGTATACTCGGAACCTAAAAGAACATGGTATAGATATTAAAGGAAAGAAAATGACTCTTATCGGTTCTGGTGGGGCCGCTACTCCCATTGCCATACAATCTGCGTTAGAAGGATTAGCTGAAATTAGCATTTTTGCACGTGATGATGCTTTCTTCCCGCAAGCAGAGGAGAATGTACGAATCATCAATGAAGATATGAAACACTTAAATATGAAAGCGAATGTTTACCCTCTTGAAAATATTGAACAATTAAGGGCTGAAATATTAACAAGTGATATTCTGGCAAATGGAACGGGCGTTGGTATGAAACCACTTGAAGGTTTAAGTGTCATTCAAGATGAATCAATGCTGCGTCCCGATTTAATCGTAACGGATGTTGTTTACATTCCACGTAAATCTAAACTAATGGAACAAGCTGAAGCTGCGGGTGCTACAGCCATTAATGGTCTAGGGATGATGCTCTGGCAAGGTGCATTGGCCTTTGAACTATGGACAGGTCAACAAATGCCGGTAGATTACATCAAAGAGCAAATGTTTGCAGAATAAGAAGCTTCCACTGTGAAGATTGTCCTCCATTTTATCGTAATTGAGGTTTTCTCATACATGCTGTGCATCATAAGTGAATGGAATAAGTAATATTTGCAGCAAATTGTGTGCGTTAATTCTCGGAGCTAAGAAAAACAGGGAGTGAAATTCCTTGTTTTTCTTAGCATTTTTTTTTGAAAAGTGGTTTTCATATAAATGGATAACATAAAGGGGAGACTATAATACAAAATGCAAATATAAATTGGATGTTTAACTAAGTGTTACAGGGGAGAAATATCATAACGTGATTTATTATAGGGGTGTAATAATGAAAAATCAGTATTTTAAAGCGGCATCAGGTATGTATATTAACTATTTTTTGTTGGGGATTGTTAATATAATCCTCGCCTCAAACATGTCCTCATTAACAGAACAATGGGATACAGATTCAACTGGCATCAGTTATCTCATTGCCGCAATAGGGATTGGCAGATTACTCACGTACGGTCTATCGGGAGTATTATCAGATAAATTCGGAAGAAAGCCATTAATCATTATCTCCTCGATCGTTATGGGAGTTTTTTTAATTGGGATTCCATTTTCCCCCACATATGAAATAGCCTTTGTTTTTGCTTTGCTTGCGGGCATTTCCAACTCTGCCATGGATGCTGGAACATATCCGGCGCTAACGGAAATGTTTCCTAAATCTGCAGGTTCCGCGAGTGTAATGGTTAAGGCTTTTGGTTCACTGGGTGCAACCATCTTACCTTTCATCATCTTGTTTCTCTCTAAGAATCAATTATTTTATGGCTTAGCATTTTTAGTGCCGGCTGTCATCTATTTTATTAATATGCTTTTTATGCTTTCCGCTTCATTCCCGACAAGCAAATCCGGTCGTGTCAGTAAGGAAGACGATATACAAAGTAATAGGTTCATAACTGAACCTAAATTCTGGGGAGAAGGACTTGCGCTAATCTTTATTGGATTTACTTCCACTGCATTATTTACCGTTTCACAAATATGGTTGCCGAGTTTCGGCCACGAAGTCGCAGGAATGTCGACTTCCGGTTCCATTAAATTGTTGAGCTATTATAGTGTTGGATCGCTTCTTTCCGTCCTTCTATTATCCGTCTTATTAAACAAGGTGATCAAGCCCGTGACAGTGATATTACTTTATCCCATGATTACTTTACTAACAGTGATCATTATATTAACGGTTCAATCACCGATTGTCTTAAGTATTACCTCCTTTTTCCTTGGAGCATCAACAGCTGGGATATTTCAATTAAGCATTGCAATAATGACTGAACTTTTCTGGAAGAAAAAAGGAACCGTAACGGGTATCGTTGCAACAGCCTCTAGTTTGGCGAGCGTCATTTTACCAATTGCAACAGGGTTAATTGCTAAGAGTGGTGATATATCGCATATATTTCTATTCGATTGTTTTATTGCAACCATAGGAATCCTAGCAGCAGCTTTTGTTAATTATCGGTATAAAAAATTGACACAGCACCAGACTATGATTAACCATTTGTGATGGATTACTAAAAATTAACCTTCTAGAACTAGTGTGGCGACAATGAATAGTGTAAAGAGATGTATTACGGGGTTTTAAATGATGAAATGCCCCTGTCCAAAAAGCAAGGGTATAATAATAAGAGTAACTATATTATTATTATAGTAACAGCATAATAAATACATCAAAAATACATTCAAGATGGTGATTGAACTATGAAACAATCCAAAAAAGGTCGAGTTACGTTGCAACAAGTAGCGAAACATGCTGGCGTATCTACGTCCACTGCTTCCCTTATTGTTCGTAATAACCCTCGAATTTCGGAAGCGACGCGAAAAAAGGTTTTAAAATCCATGCATGAATTGGGCTATGTTTACGATAGAATTGCTGCAAACCTTAGGTCGCAGAGTTCTGATACTGTAGGAATCATTATTACTGACATATCAAACACCTTTTTTTCTGAATTCCTTATTGGTGTTCACGATGCATTGGATGAGGTCGGCTACACGGTGTTGCTGGGAACGACATTCGATTCGGTTGCCAAGCAAGACCATCTCCTTTCAACGATGTTGGAACATAGGGTGGGAGGCCTGATTCTTTGTCCTGTCTCTGAAAGTTCACAAGATACAATTGAACGATTAAATGAGATTGACACGCCGATGGTCCTTGCTGTTCGAGAATTACCGGAAGTGAATAGCGATTATGTAGGCATTGACTATCCAGAAGGAGCCAGAATTGCTGTTAATCATCTCATTGAAAAGGGACATAAAAGAATTGCGCTCCTTGGCGGCATCAAGGAATCCTCTACCTGGATCGAGAGAATGGAGGGATACCGTGAAGCCCTTTCAAGAGCGGGATTGGAAGTGGATGAATCGTTGGTGATAGATAGTGCCCCCACACGGGAGGGAGGGCTGGAGGCTGTATTGAAAGTACTTGAGAATCCAAATCCTCCAACTGCCATTTTTTGCTTTAGCGACTTAATAGCATTCGGAGTTATGCAAGGATTAAGGATGAAAGGAATGAATCCTGGAATAGATATAGATATCGTAGGGTTCGATAACGTTCCAGTCGCAGAAATCTATCATCCTCCGTTAACGACCATTTCTTCATTTCCTAGACGTATTGGAAAAGAGGCAGCGAATCTCTTGTACCAGCAAATGGAGAAAATCGAACGTGAACAACAGCGTATCATATTAAACCCAGAACTGATTATTAGAGAGTCTTCCTAATAAAGAAAAATAAAAAGGTGATTAGTTTACAGGATGTAAGGGTAGGTATTCTTATCGCTGTATCCTTTTCATCTTTTCTATTATTCTTTTATTGGGGGCATTGATTTAAAACGTGGAAAGTGACTTATTTGAGCGGTTCATAAATATCCCAGGCCACTTTCAATGAATCGACTATAAAGTCTGCCACTTCATCAACATCAAGATCATTGGTATTCACTTTTGAATGATGGTATGAGTATATTTCCTGCCTCGTGTAAAAGAGTTCTTCGATTTCCTCAAGGGTCCGACTTTGTAAAACGGGTCTACTATCAATAAGTAAGCCTATTCTCTCTTTCCAGTATTCCCAAGATAAGTCAAGGTAGAAGACGATGCAATTAGATAAACAGATATTCCGTATATCCTCTTGTAAGAATGCCCCGCCTCCAACGGAAATGATTTTCAATTGTTGTTGACTAAAGCTATCGATCACACTTTTTTCTTTTTCGCGAAAAGCTTTTTCCCCAAATTTCTTGAATATTTCTGTAGTGGGCATATTGAATTCCTTTTCAATTTCTTGATCTATATCAATAAAGTCCCTATATAGTTTCCTCGCTACTTTCTGTCCGATCGTCGTTTTTCCTACCCCCATAAAGCCAATAAAAACGATACTTTGCATCCTCAAGGATGTGTTTTTATTAATCATTTATAAATCCCTCTCCCAACTATTTTTATAA
>NZ_JBHXAS010000176.1:0-7156 GCF_042727425.1 Peribacillus sp. NPDC060253 | reverse complement strand
GATATTAGCTCTTACGATGAATACAATGTTTCTTAACTATCGCAATTGACTAGAATTGATTTACAACCATTTAGAAACGTAACCAAAACCGTAACCATTTTTATAAAAAATTCGTCAAGCGTAAAATTGAAAGTATGAAT
The DNA here is from genome assembly GCF_042727425.1 of Peribacillus sp. NPDC060253. Taxonomy (NCBI): domain Bacteria; kingdom Bacillati; phylum Bacillota; class Bacilli; order Caryophanales; family Bacillaceae; genus Peribacillus; species Peribacillus sp. NPDC060253. Next base: position 7,016 of record NZ_JBHXAS010000176.1, on the reverse strand, counting down.
TAAAGCAGCCGTTTCTATATTGGAATGCGTTGCTTTATTTTTTATTGGAGCATATCAGAAATGTTTAGCTGTGGTAAGAAAACTACTAGCAATAAAAGCTATTAAGCTAAACGCTGGTAGCTTGCTACATTCCATCTATGCTTATTAATCAGCTTTGTGTATTCAGAAAACCATTCTAAGCGATATTCAAACTTTCTAATGATGATTGATAAGCTAATTTTGTCTAAGGCTTACTCTAACTCATCATCTATCTATTTTTTTATATAAAGAATTCCATAATTGCGTAAACCTCGTAAACCTGTAAACCTTTTAACCTATAAACGTTGATATAGTAGGTTTTTTATAGGTTTACTCATTGGTTTACCTTTAAGTTATTAGAAGTAAATTCAGCGCATTGGTATTCCCTGACTTTCTTTGAATGTGGGGTGTTGAGAAAGTATCTTGCTGAAAAGAACGAGACTTATCTTTTTATTCAGCTACCTAAGCCAAGTGAGTATCCAAATGTTTTAAAAATTTCTGCTGGAGATTACTGGTGTATCCAAAATAACGGCTGGTCTATTGATTCTGCTACTGAAATTTTTAGTGAGGAATGGATATCTGATGACGAGTTTTTTGTCACCGAATCTGAAATTTATGGGAATAATAAACTCTATCATCAATTTAAAAAAAGAACTTCGAATAAGAAAAACATAGGGAGGTTTTAGTCTTCCTATGTTTTCATTCATATTATTTATCTGTTTGTTTTTGCTTCTTTTTCAAATACTCCGCACGTATTTTTTCAAGTTGCTGCTTTTTATCAAATTTGGCAGGCGTCTGTTTTTCATGAAACTTTGTCACAGCTGCCTGACCTTTGTAATCCAATTGATATTTTCCCACTTTGTTCACCTACTTTTCTTGTCTTTAAAGAGAATCTATTCAACAAATATAATATACCTTATTTTACTGAAGTAAACCCTATTACTTTATTTAGTGTACTGCTAACTTTGCATATATCATTAAAAACATTAAAAACTTAGTAAAATAATCATCCCCAAATGGTATTCATTTCATTGCTATAATCAAAATAAAATGCCTTGACACTCAGCATAAGCCTCAATAATTCTATTTCTTGTTTGTTCAGCTCTCTTCTAAAGTTCCAATTGTTCGGTAAATAAGGTTTAAAATATTAAAACAATCTAAGTCTACTCCATCTTTTACATGGTTCTTAATGCTAATAACGATTACGTTCTCGATGATTTCAAATTTAGGTTTCTGAGGGGAAATATTGTTTTTTTTGTAAAGTCTTTATACTACTTGTTTAAAAAAATCTACATCCCCAATATTTTTCTCCAAAAAATCACCCCTTGTTATTAACTTTTCTACTTATATCTATCTTAATCCAAATATTACCTTATTCAACTAACCTGCCCCATTAGTTCATCAAGAAAATCAACAACATCTTTTAACAGAGCCTAACAAATTTATCTGGTGGAAAAAGCTTCTTTCCATGATTTACACGATCTTGATTTATTTCATCTTGAAGGCGTCCTTGATTCGCTCGTGCTTCTTTGTGAACGATTTTCTTTTCAAATTCCCTCTTGTTCGCACTGACTTTCACATGTGTGGAATCGACGAATATGTGCTCTGCACTTATTAACTTTCTATCAGCAGCTGTCATTAAAATGCGATAGAAAATCTGTTCAAACAGGTCTGTATCTTTAAAGCGTCGCTCATAATTTTCCCCGAACGTAGAGAAATGAGGTGCTTTATCATGGAAACCGTAGCCTAAGAACCCAACGGTAAGCCATATTTGTTTCAACTTCTTCAATCGTTTTACGCATGGACCGAAGGTATATTGGATGAATGTCAGTTTAACTAAAATAACTGGATCAATACTTGGGCGTCCTACCTCTGAATACATATCATTCACCAAGTCATAAATGAAAGTGAAATCAATGGCAGCCTCCATTTTTACGAACCAAATGGTTCGGTGGCACCAGTTGATCTAAAGTAATCATTTCAAGTAGATCTCGCTGAATAGAATCATGTTTAGAAAGCATCCTCATCACCTCAAGTTTGAATACTTCTATTTTAAAACAAAAAAGACTCTAGGCAAAAGGGTTCTATCTAAATGTTAAAACAAAGTTGATTGGAACGGAAGGTACGAGACTCCAGCATAGAAAAGCGCGTCTAAGGGAGACGCCGAGGGCGGACCGTCCGCGGAAAGCGAGCGCCCTACGTTCCAATCAACGTCCAAATTGTACAAGCCATAAAAAAATGTAGACAAACTCGATTTTCATCGAATTTGTCTACATTCTGAAGCACCCTTGAAAGGATGATTTACTCCTTTTGTTGACTTCCCCAATAAATAACAATAACAGCACAGATTATTATCGCCCACCAATATTGACCAAACTGAGCCTTTATTACAGCAATTGTGAATGAAATAGGAGCAAAAGCCAAGACATGTATATAAGAACCTAGTAAATCCATAATGTTCCATTCTAGAATTTAAATAACTGAATCCTGTTACCATCATTATGCCGACTTTCAAAACCATTAATATAAATGGTGCATTTTGGTCTAAAACGTCCGTCAAATTTAGCAAGTCGATATCTTGGATATTTCGTGTAAAATGAAGAAACAGTCCCTAACGTTTGAAAAATTCCTTTTGAAGTCATACTATCATCCAGTTGCCTTAATAATAAAAATCAGAGGAATTCACTTTATAATTATACCTATAAATGAATAAGGATTTACTTTCCACCATTTTTTATTTAGGATTTCCTTATACTTACGTTCGTTTTTCTTTTCATTTTTTCGGTTATATTGATGATTAATACATTTAGATTAAGCAAAAGAAAAAATGATAACTATGATGATCCAAGTAATGCTTTATTGAACAAATATGGATTATTAAGACGATATCAAATAATCTCTATGGACTTTAAAAAATATCGAATACTCAAAGTTTTGTTTATGAACCTTTAACTTTTTGCAGAAATAAGATACAATTCAAATGATGGCACAGTTTAAAAAATACATAAACGTAAACTGCTGTTTATGTGAATCAGCGCAAAAATAACCTAAACTAATGTTGGAAACGTTGAAACAAAAGTATTTTGGAGGAATGTAAATAAATGATTACTGTAAATAATGTTGGTTTACGCTATGGCGATCGTAAGCTGTTTGAAGATGTTAATATAAAATTCACGCCTGGTAACTGCTACGGACTAATTGGGGCAAATGGCGCCGGTAAATCCACGTTCTTAAAAATCCTTTCCGGTGAAATTGAAGCACAATCCGGGGATGTCCATATGGGGCCTGGCGAACGCCTTGCCGTCCTAAAACAAGATCACTTCGCTTTTGAAGAAGAAGAAGTCCTTAAAGTTGTCATTATGGGACATGAAAGATTATATGAAGTCATGCAAGAAAAAGATGCCATCTATATGAAAGAAAACTTCACGGACGAAGACGGAATGAAAGCAGCCGAACTAGAAGGTGAATTTGCCGAATTAAACGGTTGGGAAGCTGAACCTGAAGCTTCTATCCTCTTAAAAGGCCTTGGTATTCAAGAAGACCTGCACACAAAAAAAATGGCTGAATTAAACGGTGGCGACAAGGTTAAAGTATTACTTGCCCAAGCACTATTCGGAAAACCAGATGTTCTTCTACTGGATGAGCCTACCAACCACTTGGATTTAAAAGCGATCAAATGGCTGGAAGAGTTCTTGATCAATTTTGAAAACACTGTTATCGTAGTTTCCCATGATCGTTACTTCCTGAATAAAGTTTGTACACATATCGCGGATCTGGATTTCGGTAAAATTAAAGTTTATATCGGTAACTATGACTTCTGGTATGAATCAAGCCAGCTTGCCCTTAAGCTGACACAAGATGCCAATAAGAAAAAAGAAGAAAAAATCAAAGAGCTCCAAAATTTCATCGCTCGTTTCAGTGCTAATGCATCCAAATCGAGTCAAGCAACATCCCGTAAGAAATTATTGGATAAGATCAGCTTAGATGATATACAGCCTTCATCTCGCCGCTATCCATATGTCGGTTTTACACCTGAGCGTGAAATCGGGAACGATTTGCTTCGTGTAGATGGAATTTCGAAAACGATCGATGGCATAAAAATATTGGATAACGTCAGCTTCACAATGAATAAAGGTGATAAGATTGCTTTTGTCGGCAAAGATGAGATTGCTAAAACAACAATGTTCAAAATTTTAGCAGGTGAAATTGAACCGGACAACGGATCTTTCAAATGGGGCGTTACGACCTCTCAGGCATACTTCCCTAAAGATAATGCCGAATTCTTTGAAGGTGTCGATTTAACCCTTGTCGATTGGCTCCGTCAATATTCTCCTAATGATCAAAGCGAAAGCTTCCTACGCGGTTTCTTAGGCAGAATGTTGTTCTCTGGTGATGAAGTCACGAAAAAGGCCAGTGTCCTTTCAGGGGGCGAAAAAGTCCGCTGTATGCTTTCTAAAATGATGTTAAGCGGTTCTAACGTCCTAATGCTTGATGAACCTACCAACCATTTAGACTTAGAGTCGATTACAGCATTGAACAACGGTTTAATCAGCTTTAAAGGTTCAATGATCTTCGCTTCTCATGACCATCAGTTCATCCAAACTGTTGCGAACCGAATCATTGAACTTACACCAAAAGGTACGGTAGATAAGCAAATGAGTTATGATGAGTACCTTGAAAATAGCCAATTGCAAAAACAAGTGGCTGAAATGTATAAATAAGAAGTTTGTTAAATGCGGCACATCCTTATGGGATGTGCTTTTTTCGTTGCGCTTCCCTCCTTCATGCATTTGTTTTAATCCTTCCAACTTATTGATGGTATATTAATTGATCTGCATTAAATATAATAATATTCCACCACAAATGAGCACTGAATAAATTCATGAATAAAAAGGTATATTGGTAAGAAAGGAGTGAGTTAGATTGGATGGGCATTCAGTGAAAAATATTTTTGAGGATACAGGATACCTTTTTTTATATGATAAATTCAGTTATCAATTTTATGTATCCGGATTATTCGACCTCGTGGATCAAGAAACAATAATTTCGGATTTTTTACATTCTTATGGATTCGATGAAAAACATTCACTCTTTTTTGACGACTTTTCCTTTTACTTTAATTGTTTTCATTATTCTTTCCAAAAGGAAAAGATGTTAAATTACTTAAAAGCGGAATATGATGAACATATTTGTTAAGTACAAAAGAACTGGTAATCCTAACTAGTCAAACAATACCAGAAAAAAGTAAGGGCATATATGGCGCTCTTACCTCAGACTGTAGACAAACTCGACCATAATGGAGTTTGTCTACAGGTTTTTTTAGGTTTTTAAATATGATTGTTGTGTGGAACGTAGGGCAGTCGCTTTCCGCGGGGGTAATGAAAACATAAGATACACCTTCAATCCTTCTGTCAATTGGTAAGGCTAAATAAATGGTAGCTAAATACCTATAGTATAGGGTATATAATCTAGAATGAAAATGTGAGCGGATTATCCTCTTAATGGAATAATCCGCATTTGATAAATTATGTAATTTCCAGTTTGCAAGTTATCCATCTCCCCTTTCATCATCGAATATTCATTAGAAATAATGACCTAACCCGCTTTATATTAGATAATCCTTTTATACGCAATAGGTTAATAATTCAAGTAATTGTTCACTGTCACCTTAGTCCACAACCGCAATATTCCTAGGTTTTCTGAACACGATTAATGACTAATAAATCTTTCTTGGTTTATATTACTACCTTCATAACATCTTTTTTGATATGAGCAGCTTTTGCAAACTGTTAAGGAATCCGTTTTCAAATACTTTTTGGGTTCTTGTAAAAGATTCTTGATAATGTTGAGGTATTCCAATCCATCCGAAACATCCTTCATCGTTGGAATATACGTTTCTATTTTACCTTCCATAAGCGAGAATATCTCTATTCTTTCTGGTAATTGACCAAATGCCTTTTTACAAAATACCGATATCATATTATTAAATAAAAGGTTCATGTCTTCATGTGTATCAACTAAATACTTCTTTATGATGAATGAGTTGCTTGTCCATTCTGCTACTTCAATAGTTAAGGAAAGTTCCGTCCCCAACTCCTCAATATTAGTATTAAACTTTTCATATAAAAATAAAGGTGGATATTCAATCTTTTTAGAAGTTAAAAATTGGAGTAAATGGTCTGTTATATTAGCAAGTGCCCTATAATAATGAACCTTTGACTCGAACTGACGTACATCAATGGCACTCCAATGATCATCTATGAGCTCCATAACTTTCTTAGGCGTCTGACTTTTTGGAGGAAGTTTATAATATCGGCTTACAACTTGATTAACCACAAATTGAACCTTCTTCCTCCTATCCAATTGAGTTGTGATTTTCCCTTCAATATGTTGAAAGTAAAATTGATAAGGACATCTTATAAAATCTTGTAAATGGTAATCAGTTAAAGTAACAATGGAAATCCGATGTTCCTTACCCCTCATTCCCGACATCTCTCTTTCCTCATAAAATTTCTCAATCTATATTGAAGAGACAAAACTTTTCTTTATAAAATCCCTCCCAAAATTTTGGCAGTTTTTGATATCCTCATCATCTGGGGTTAATTCTACTTTTAACCCTTCTAGGACGATATCAGCACCCTGTTCCCTTAATTTTTCTGTCAAAATATCTACGGCTGCACCATATTGTGAGTAAGATGAATCGCAGGGACCAAACACCGCAGCTTTCTTTCCTGTTAGATCAATATGATCCATTTCGTCATAAAAGTCTAAAAAATCATCCGGCAATTCTCCGTCTCCCCACGTATAGGCACCTAATAAGATACCATCATAATCTCCAAGTATGGAGGCTTCAGGACCTTCCATTATATCTATCTTTTCGATTTTCACATCACTGATTTCTATGATTCCTTCTGCAATGGTATTTGCCATTTCTTCTGTATTTCCACTCATACTGGCAAAAATTATAATGCAGTCACTTATACAAATCTCCGAGCACA
>NZ_JBHXAS010000175.1:0-7269 GCF_042727425.1 Peribacillus sp. NPDC060253 | reverse complement strand
GTCACACCCGTTCCCATTCCGAACACGGCAGTTAAGCTCTTCAGCGCCGATGGTAGTTGGGGGTTTCCCCCTGTGAGAGTAGGACGTCGCCAAGCTTGTATTGTTCCGCAGTAGCTCAGTGGTAGAGCATTCGGCTGTTAACCGAACGGTCGTAGGTTCGAGTCCTACCTGCGGAGCCATTATGGAGAGCTGTCCGAGTGGCCGAAGGAGCACGATTGGAAATCGTGTAGACGGGTAACCCTGTCTCAAGGGTTCAAATCCCTTGCTCTCCGCCATTTTTACCTGGCCCGTTGGTCAAGCGGTTAAGACACCGCCCTTTCACGGCGGTAACACGGGTTCGAATCCCGTACGGGTCACCATTAAGACAACATATTGGAGGATTAGCTCAGCTGGGAGAGCATCTGCCTTACAAGCAGAGGGTCGGCGGTTCGATCCCGTCATCCTCCACCATTTTTAAATAAGATCAGGTTGTTTCTACATAATGGGTTTGATTATTCATCCTATTGAAACGATAAACACGAAAACTTGATTCATTATAGCAACATTATTAACGTCGCGGGGTGGAGCAGTCCGGTAGCTCGTCGGGCTCATAACCCGAAGGTCGCAGGTTCAAATCCTGTCCCCGCAATCTATGGTCCCGTGGTGTAGCGGTTAACATGCCTGCCTGTCACGCAGGAGATCGCGGGTTCGATTCCCGTCGGGACCGCCATTTTTATTGTTTGGCTCAGTAGCTCAGTCGGTAGAGCAAAGGACTGAAAATCCTTGTGTCGGCGGTTCGATTCCGTCCTGAGCCACCATAGTAGTGCCGGTGTAGCTCAACTGGTAGAGCAACTGACTTGTAATCAGTAGGTTGGGGGTTCAAGTCCTCTTGCCGGCACCATGTTTCATCCATATGCGGAGGGGTAGCGAAGTGGCTAAACGCGGCGGACTGTAAATCCGCTCCTTTGGGTTCGGCAGTTCGAATCTGCCCCCCTCCACCATCTTATAGGGGTATAGTTTAAAGGTAGAACAGAGGTCTCCAAAACCTCCAGTGTGGGTTCGAGTCCTACTACCCCTGCCAATTTAAATCTTATAATGGCGGTTGTGGCGAAGTGGTTAACGCACCTGATTGTGGTTCAGGCATTCGTGGGTTCGATTCCCATCAGTCGCCCCATTTTTCAATAAATGTGATATAATAAATACAACGTTAATGGGCTATAGCCAAGCGGTAAGGCAACGGATTTTGATTCCGTCATGCGAAGGTTCGATCCCTTCTAGCCCAGCCATATGCGAAAGTAGTTCAGTGGTAGAATACAACCTTGCCAAGGTTGGGGTCGCGGGTTCGAATCCCGTCTTTCGCTCCAAAAACGTTGGCGGCATAGCCAAGCGGTAAGGCAGAGGTCTGCAAAACCTTTACCACCGGTTCGATTCCGGTTGCCGCCTCCAACATACATGCCGGTGTGGCGGAATTGGCAGACGCGCACGACTCAAAATCGTGTTCCTCTGGAGTGCCGGTTCGACCCCGGCCACCGGTATCATGAAGCAGCCAAGAGTGCTGTTGTATCAAGGTCTTACACTTAATTGTGTAAGGCCTTTTTTCATTTTTCTCACACTACAGATTTGACACTAATAATGTGCGGGGGTCATGTGCGGTGAGTAAACGAAGAATATTGCTTACGGAAGATGAAATAAAAATCGTTACCAAAACTATGTATGTTACCACAGATGAGGATGCACTTAAATTATTTTTTGAAGATTGCAAACTAAGGAATTTACGTCCACACACTTTGAAATATTATCAAGAACAATTTAATGCCATTAAAAGAACTAAAGTGGATATGACTGAACGTGATATAAAATTGCTGATTTTAAATATGCAGGAAAGTGGATTGAAGGCGACCAGTATTAACACCAGATTACGTGCCTTGCGGAGTTTCTTCATATTCCTATACAAGAATAAACATATCAAAAAGAATCTGATGGCGAATGTAAAACTGTTGAAGGAACGCAATAAAATAGTAAATTCATTATCAGAACAGCAATTAAAAATATTATTTTCGCTATGCGACAATAAAACTTTTGTGGGTCTGCGAGACCTTACCATCATGATGTTATTTATTGATGTTGGTATACGGCTCAATGAATTGACCGGAATTGAAATATCAGATGTAAAAGAAGATTCAATAGCAATAAGAGAAACCAAAACATATTTCGAGCGATTGCTTCCGATAAGCAAAAAGATGAAGGAGCAACTTGATATTTATATCAAGGTTCGAGGAAAGTGCAATACGGACAAGTTATTCATTAATCAAGATGGTGGAAAGTTGAAACCAAGGAGTGTTCAAAATCGAATCGCTCATTATGCCAGATTATCAGGAATAAAAGACGTTAGGGTTTCATGTCACACGTTCCGCCATACACACGCTAGATTGTTCATTCAAAATGGAGGTTCAGCGTTTCACTTACAAGCGATGCTTGGTCATCAATCAATGGAAATAACAAAAAAGTATGTAAATCTATTCGCCACCGATGTATCTGAAAGCCATAAGAAATATTCTCCATTAAAAAATTTATTTTAACAGCACTAGTTTAGAGAACATTTGTTCTGTGTTACGATAAAAATAAAAACGAATGGATTATAGGGCTGGCACCCTACCATTCGTTCCACAACATAACCCGAAGGAAATGTCATGTTTAATTATAGCATGATTTCTCTTTGGCAATCAAAGGAGAAGTAGAAATGGATGTAAAAAGCGAAATCAACATCATTCAGAAACGTTTACTTGAACGACTGAACGTTAAAACAGGCAGTACGATGTTTACTATTATCGAGGCGATTACTCGTCAAGCATACGCAAAGGATTCATTCGTAGTGAGTCAGAAAAATTCTACTCTTGCTGAAAAGTGCAAAGTGACCGCAAGTACTATTTCACGTAACCTAAAGAAAATCAAAGAAAAATGTTCTGATTTAATTACGATTGAACAAAATCGGAATGTAGAAGAAAAATTCGCTGCACTCGTTTTTACCTTTGTTCCACAAGAATGTCAAACGGTAATGTCAAACGGTGAACAAACGGAGCATATCAAGGATACCAACGAACCAAACGAGGTTGCTGAAATCACTTCTAGTATTTCTTCTACTAATTCTTTAGTTTATATTTCTAATCCAAATAAAGATTTAATACATAATATTGTTAAACAAGAGGACGTTTCTCAAGATAAAATTATTTATGATACATATTTAAAATTTAGTAAACAAGGAATCACCAAATCATTATTTAATAAAGTTTTAGCTCAAGTGCTGAAAAATAAAGAAGTACGGAATTTCGGTAAATATTTAACAGGAGCATTGAAAAAAGTGGTCGGATATAAGGAATCGTGTACGGAATTTGTCGATGAGTCAAGACCTAAAGTTGATACAAGCAAAATTCCATTTTATTACGATTGGATAAGTAATTGAATATTAATATTCAAAAATTATATTACAAAAATATTTTTCGGTAATTGGAAGGAATTGCTCTTTTTACGTGGTAATTATATATTGAACCATAATTTAGAAGGAGTGATTCTGATGTTGGATGTAATAAAAGAAGCAATCGTAATGTTGGACTCTGATGAAAAGATTGAATTATATGGTTTTCTTCGAAAAAGTCTAAAGGACGACGGAGCCATAAAGACGTACAATGTTGTTGGAGACTTTGGCGAACGTAAAACGCTCGATTTTTATAGCAAGTCGCCATTGTTACCCAACTTACAAGCGGTAGGAGTAGGAACGAAATATGTGGACGCTATAAATGCAAATAATGAACGTTATAGCATAAAAGCAACTACAAATAAAAGGACAAGTGTATTCAATGGATTGAATGACCCAGACTCTGAACTACCACAAGAAAAAAAGTTTGAATATGTCATTATTGTGATGCTTAATGAGGATATGTCTCTAAAAGCAATGTATGAGTTAAATTGGGAAGGTTTCTTATTACTTAAAAAATGGAACACTTCAAAAAGAACATGGTATTTAACCGTTACAAAGGAACTTGAAAGAAAAGCGAAAGTACTGTATGACGCCCAATCCGATATAGCAATATAAAAAGCGCCATAAATAAATTTAAAACAGCCATGAATCGAATTAACGAAACATGGCTATTAAATGAAAAGGTAAAAGAGTGATACTATTGATTCAACCTTAATAAAATTGATATTTTAGTAGAACCGTAAATGCAAAACGCTACGGATTTTATCCCAAGTAACTTCTTTTACTTAGGAAATAATCCGTAGCGTTAATCCAATGTATGCTGTTAAAGTCCAAAAAGTAAATCCTAAACAAACTCATGCTGATTCACTTCATAAAGCACATTGTCCACGTCTGCATGACGTTGTAAGTCATTGCGGTGATTGGTATATGTAATATGAAAAGACCGCCCAGGAATCAACTGGACGGTTTTTGTTCGTATGCTATTATTCGTTACTTCAACAATGTGCGTCCATAACTTCTTCAGGAATTTCACCATAACGATACGCTTTGCCATTCATAACTTCAATCAGTTTGTAAGGCATTAATTCAGGACAAACTTTGTGGAATGCTCGTGTAAAACCTTTTACACTGCGATTTGGCATCAACAATTTTGCGGGGTTTAAATCATAATTGGCAATGAAGTCAGTTGTTGTGTGCCATGGTTTGTGAACAAAAATTGCGGCGTTATTGTAATATTCAGCAGATGCACAAAAGTGTTCCCAACGGTCTCCAACGAGGTAACCAAATACGTCTTCAATTGTATCGTCATTTTTGCTTAGCGTTTCATCGTTAATGGCATCTGTTCGTACAATAATCAGGTTGTTTAGTTCAGCGTTGTAGTACACAGCGTTTTCTCCGTCAACTGCGATTTGATTAAATTCAGTTCCTTCAAGTGATAATGTGATTGTTTTCATTTTTGTTTCCTCCGAGTTTTTTAGTTTTTTGTTTGTCGTACTTTCACTATTTCATTGTATTGAACAGTATCCATTTGGAAGGAAGCACCGAGGGATTTATTAAATTAATTTCATGCCGGTATTTGTCCCGTTAAATCCACTTCTGCTTTTTCTAAATCAGCGATAAGTGGTCGCATTTTTTCAATGTCATCAAGGGTGACAGTTTTTAAATCAAGGTTATGTCGTGCTTCGATTGCATTAACAATGTCCATTTCATTTGCCATATAGAATTTCCGTCCTATTACCATGCCTTTTTCCAACAATTCATCAAATTCCTTCTGAAGTTCAGGGTTTTGCTCATTAACCGATTCAACTTTTTCAGCGCTATCGTTCGGGAGCTCCTTTACTTCATTTTTCTTTTTAAAACTTTTCTTGGTTTTTGCTTTTTTAGCAGTGGGTTTCTTAACTGTTTTCTCCTTGATTTTCTCGTCAATGGTCGTTTTAACGATTGTTATTTTGCCATCGACTTCAATTGCAGAAACATTATCCTCCAAAACAAACACCGAGCGTCCAAAACCTTTAAGTTTGGTAGTCTCGATATTTTGCTCTTTTAATACTTTTTTCATTTTGTATGGTGATAGACCGAATAAAAATCCTAGGTCTGCGATTTTGTAATAAACCTTTTCTGAAAATATAACTCTGTTTAACATACGTGTTTCCTCCAATAATTTAAGTTTTTTGTTTTATATGTAATGTCCTGTACAGGGACTTGCTTTTCTTGATAAAGAGATTGTAGTGTGAAGAATTGAAAAGTTAAGAGGATTTTGTGTCTAATTTGTGAACAAATTAAAAACGCATATCATCATGCTAAACGGTTTCGTAATAATCCGAGATAAAAGATTTTTTATTTTATCGTATCACTGGATGTTTTTATGGTCGTTTGAATAGGATTTACATATAATCTTCATAAACTCCCGTAGCTCGCCATTTACAGCATTTTAGTGATAAAATGGATGAATGTAACAGAGGGGGAAACAACATGAAATTTACATATTTAATCGGCACATTAACCGTCACTTCGGCTTTGCTTTTGGCGGGGTGTAGCACAAATGAAACATCGACGGCTCAAGTGAGTAATGTTGAAAAAGAAAAAAGCGTTGAGCTTACGAAAGAAGAAAAGATTGCGGAACTTCCTTCACCTTATGATGAAATTGGGAAGCGGTGGGCGGAATGGGAACTTCCGAAAGAAGGACGCCTTCCGAAAACAGACAAAGCATATCAAGGTTTTTTAATGGACGACAATAGCGACCCAAAGGAAACGGGTGTTATATATGAAAACGGATACGTCTTCGATAAAAAATCGGGTTATTATGTCAATGCGGCTTATGAATATGACGAAGAATTTGAAGGAAAACCGCCCGAAGTAACGGCCGACCAACGTGAAGGAATGATTATGGGACTTATTGCCGAATATTTTGGAAATGAATATTCATTTGAAGGCGACTTTGAACCCGACGAAATGTATGTCGAAGATAAAAACGGAAAGAAAATTCCGAACCAAACTTTTATTGCAAACCTATATGTCGATATTGATTCGCACAAAGTTGACGCTTTGTTCGAAATAAGGTATTATGCCGAATTAGATAAAAATAAACCGCTTATAGATTGGGCGAACGAAACAATCAACTTCTATTTAGATGCAAAAGAAACGGACGATATAGAAGAAATTTGGAAGCTATATTCGGAAGGTGAAGATAATATTGCGGAACTGAATAAAACCGTCAAACTTGCACGTGAATGAATTGGGCGTCCCACAACGGGGCGTCTTTTTTTTTTCATTATTGAACTATTAGTTGAACCGTTAATGCGATTCTATGGGCGTTTCAATAGATTTATCGGGAAAATGATTATCTACCGTTACTCGTCAACCAGTGCGGTTTAGTGAATTAATCCTATTACTATGAAACTAGTTATTGGTATAATGGAAAAAAGCTATTTACTTATTTTTGAAAGAGGGGAAGATTTTTGAGTTGGTTTAAATGTATAATAATTTATTTCATTTTGGTCTATTTATGGACGGGATTTCTAAAATTGTTTGAACTACTTTTATATAAATGTAAAGGAGCTTTATTAATAAGAGCAAAAAGAAAGCAAGAATCTTATTTAATAAAAAACGACATTAAAAAATTGGTTAAATCTATTAAATTGGAAATGTTCTTAGAAGATAAGATAAATCGAATTACTCCGTATTTTCCTTATACTATAACAAAAAGCAGCTATTCTGATGAAGGATTAAAGTTTGAGATTAGAAAAAATTATGATGTGTTTTTTTTCTTCTTAAAAAAGCTTTCACCTTTTAAATTTAGCAATATTATATTTATA
>NZ_JBHXAS010000174.1:0-7438 GCF_042727425.1 Peribacillus sp. NPDC060253 | reverse complement strand
CAATTATATAAATGGATCTTATCGAGAGAGGTGGAGGGACTGGCCCGAAGAAACCTCAGCAACCAGCCTAGGCAAAGGTGCTAAATCCAGCAAGCAGAGCTTGATAGATGAGGAGAATGTTTCAAAAAACCTTCTTCTTTGAGAAGGTTTTTTTTCTTTTCTCTCATACTCATAAAAAACGACAAAAACAGGATTGTTTTTGAGAGAGGGTGTAATGATGAATTTTCGTAAAGAATTAAAAGAAAGAATGTTAGTTGGCGAAGGGGCAATTGGAACCTTATTGTACTCTTATGGTATCGATCAATGTTATGAGGAATTAAACTGCACGAATCCCCATCAAATAGAATCCATCCATAGCGCCTATTTAGAAGCAGGCGCAGATATCCTTCAATCGAATACATATGGAGCCAATTTCAACAAATTGAAACGGCATGGACTTGAAGATGAAGTAAGCAGGATCAATCGCCAGGGAGTCATCCTGGCTAGAAAAGCGGCAAAAGGCAAGGCATATGTCTTCGGTACGATAGGTGCGCAGAGGAGTATACGGAAATCGGATTTAAGCATGGAAGAAATTAAGCGAGGTTTTCGTGAGCAGCTATACAGTTTGCTGATGGAAGATCCGGATGGAATTCTCCTTGAAACATTTTATGACATGGAAGAACTGGAAACCGTGCTGCAAATCGTTAAAAAAGAAACGGAACTGCCAATCATCGCAAATGTTTCAATGCATGAACTGGGTAACCTACAAAATGGGATCCATTTAAATGAAGCATTTCAAAGACTGGAGCAATTGGGTGCCGATGTTGTTGGAGTGAATTGCCGTCTCGGTCCACATCATATGATTCGTGCCTTAGAAGAAGTGAATTTGCCAAAGCAAGCCTCGATTGCCATTTATCCTAATGCCAGTCTCCCGGATTATGTGGATGGAAGACTTGTCTATAAAGCAGTGCCGGAATATTTCGGTTCAAGTGCCCTGGAACTTCGTGAGCAAGGTGCAACGATCATTGGAGGGTGCTGTGGAACGACTCCTCTACACATTCAAGCTGTAAAGAATGCGATTGAAAGTCTGGTTCCAGTGAAAGAGAAAATTACGAAATCCCGTGAGATAGAAATAATTGAAGTGAATGATAGGGAATTGGAACTCCCTCTGTACGAAAAAGCCAAAACGGAAAGAACAATTCTTGTTGAACTTGATCCACCGAAAAAGTTGGGAATAGAAGGTTTCATGACTGGTGCGGAAGTTTTGAAAAATGCAGGGGTCGATTCGATTACTTTAGCGGATAACTCACTTGCTTCACCAAGGATATCGAATGATGCACTTGCTAATTTACTGAAGAACCAATTGAATATAAAGCCAATGGTGCACATAACATGCCGTGACCGGAATTTAATTGGCCTGCAGTCACATTTAATGGGCCTTCAGACGGTGGGGCTGAACGAGTTATTGATCATCACCGGAGATCCCTCTAAAATAGGGGACTTCCCTGGTGCCACTTCCGTTTATGATTTATCGTCGTTTGACTTGATAAGCATGGTCAAACAATTTAATGAAGGTGTCTCCTATTCCGGCCAAAGTTTGGGGCAACGGTCAAATTTTAAAATTGCCGCAGCTTTTAATCCCAATGTAAAATATTTGGATAAAGCCGTACAGCGGATGGAAAAGAAGATTGCCTGTGGAGCTCAATCCTTTTTGACACAGCCAATTTATTCAGTTGAACAGATCGAAGAAGTATATGAAGCAACAAAACATTTAGAAACACCAATTTTCGTTGGTATCATGCCCTTGACAAGCACACGAAATGCCGAATTCATCCATAACGAAATCCCAGGTATCAAACTGCCTGATAATGTTAGAAGGGCTATGGCTTTAGCAGGGAATGACCCAGTAAAGTCAAGAATTGAAGGCGTAAATATCGCGCGAGAGCTAGTGGACGCAGCAAGAGAGAAATTCAAGGGCATTTATTTAATCACACCTTTCCTCCGCTACGAAATGACGGCGGAACTTACGAAATATATTAGAAAAGTCGATAGTAAACAGACATCAGAGGTGGCAATACATGAATAAAAAAGCGATTCAAAAGCAATTGGATTCTAAGATTCTCCTTCTTGATGGAGCCATGGGAACGATGCTTCAGGCGGAGAATTTAACAGCAGAGGATTTTGGCGGGGAACAGTTCGAGGGCTGCAATGAGTACCTATCATTGACGCAACCAGAAATCATTCAATCCATCCATGAAAAGTATTTAGCAGCAGGTGCTGATATCATTGAAACAAATACCTTCGGAGCCACAAGCATCGTACTTGACGAATACCAAATAAGCACGATTGCTTACAAGCTTAATAAAATTTCAGCAGAGCTAGCCGTTAAAGCTTGTGAAAAATATTCAAATGATGAATGGCCGAGATATGTAGCTGGCTCGATGGGTCCCACTACAAAAACGCTTTCCGTAACAGGGGGAACGACTTTCGATATTTTAACCGAGTCTTATGAAGAACAGGCACTCGGCCTATTGGATGGCGGAGTAGACTTGCTATTGGTGGAGACCTGTCAGGATATGCTTAATGTCAAGGCTGCCTTTTCCGGAATCAAAGCAGCTTTTGCTAAAACGGGAAAAGATGTGCCTGTCATCATATCAGGTACGATCGAACCGATGGGCACGACACTTGCTGGCCAGTCGATAGAAGCTTTCTATTTATCGGTTGAACATATGAAGCCAGTGGCAGTCGGACTGAATTGTGCAACCGGCCCGGAATTCATGATAGATCACATTCGTACGCTTGCAGATATATCAAACAGCGCCATCAGTTGTTATCCAAATGCCGGACTCCCTGATGAAGAAGGTCACTATCATGAGTCACCGACTTCCCTTGCAGAGAAAATGAAGCAATTTGCTGAAAAGGGTTGGGTCAATATCATTGGAGGATGTTGTGGTACGACCCCTGAGCATATTAAGGAACTATCCAGGGTCCTTGAGGGCATCCAGCCCCGTACAATAACGGAATCTGCCCATGGCCATGCCGTATCAGGCATAGAGCCGCTCATCTATGATGATTCAATGCGTCCTTTATTTGTAGGTGAGAGAACGAATGTTATCGGATCTCGAAAGTTCAAAGAGCTAATTCGTGGAAAGCATTACGAGCCAGCTGCGGAAATAGCACGTGCCCAAGTGAAAAAAGGCGCCCATGTCATTGATATTTGCCTTGCTGATCCTGATGGGGATGAGCTTGGCGATATGAAGGAGTTTGTAGAAGAGGTCGTCAAAAAAGTCAAGGTCCCCTTGGTCATCGATACTACAGATGAAGCCGTACTTGAACAAGCGTTAAAACATTCACAAGGGAAATCCATCATAAATTCCATTAACCTTGAAGATGGTGAAGAGCGCTTTGAAAAAATTGTCCCATTCGTCCATCAATATGGTGCTGCCGTTGTGGTAGGAACGATTGATGAAATTGGGATGGCCGTCCATGCCGAACGGAAAATCGAAGTGGCTACACGGTCTGTGGACTTACTTGTTAATAAGTATGGAATAAACAGAAGTGACATCATTTTTGATCCACTGGTATTTCCTGTTGGTACAGGGGATGAACAGTATATCGGATCTGCGTTAGAGACGGTGAAAGGAATTCAGGCTATCAAAGAAAAGTTTCCCGAATGCTTAACGATACTTGGCATTTCGAATGTTTCTTTCGGTCTGCCAGAACGGGGAAGGGAAATTCTAAATGCCGTTTTCCTCTACCATTGTACAAAAGCCGGTCTCGATTATGCGATCGTGAATACAGAAAAGCTTGAACGTTTCGCTCTAATTCCGGAAGAGGAAGTGAAATTGGCTGAAGCACTCCTGTTTGATACATCTACAGAAACTTTAGCTATCTTTACTGAGTTTTATCGTGGGAAAAAAGCGGAGAAGAAGGACAATGGTGTCATTCTGCCATTGGACGAACGTTTAGGTAATTATATTATCGAAGGAACGAAAGAAGGATTAATTGAGGATTTAAATAAAGCCATTGAGCGCGGTGATAACCCATTGGAAATCATCAATGGACCATTGATGGATGGAATGAGTGAAGTGGGTCGGTTATTTAATGACAATCAACTTATAGTTGCAGAAGTACTTCAAAGTGCAGAGGCGATGAAGGCGGCAGTATCTCACCTTGAGCCACTCATGGAAAACTCTGAAGATAGTGCTAAAAAAGGAAAAATCCTTTTAGCGACAGTCAAGGGAGACGTACATGACATCGGCAAGAACCTAGTGGATATCATCCTATCCAATAATGGCTATGAAGTCATTGATTTGGGAATCAAGGTCGCACCACAACAAATCATTGAAGAGGTCCGCAAACATGAACCCACCATCATTGGCCTTTCTGGTTTACTTGTTAAATCAGCACAGCAAATGGTTTTAACTGCACAGGATTTAAAACAAGCGGGAATAGACACCCCAATTTTAGTGGGAGGGGCAGCTTTATCCCGTAAATTCACCGATTTCAAAATATCACCAGAATATGGCGGCTCGGTTTTATATGCCAAAGATGCGATGGACGGTTTGGCTGTCACCAATATTTTACATGATGCGGACAAAAAAGTGTTGTATTTAGAGGAGTTGGTCGAGAAAAGAGAAAGATCGAAGGCTAATGCAGCTATTGCCGCCACATTGGAAAAACCAGTGCGGAAGCAGTCCACTGCTGCTTCTCTAAGCAATGTTCCTGTTCAAATACCACGTGATATCAAGCGCCATGTCCTAAAAAACTATCCATTGGATGTCATTCAGCCATACATTAATCGCCAAATGTTGATTGGGCATCATTTGGGGCTAAAAGGCAAAGTTGCCGAATTACTTAAACAGGGGAATGAAAAAGCAGTACAGCTGAATAGTCTTGTTGATGAATTGATTGAATTCTTAAAGAACGAACCAGACTACGGCTTACAAGCGGTTTATCAATTTTTTCCTGCTCAAAGTGAAGGAGACAGGCTATTGGTTTACAACCCGGATAATCATAAGGAAGTTTTGGAGACATTTGACTTCCCACGGCAAGATACGAGTCCGCACCTTTGTTTAGCGGACTTCGCAAAGCCGGTTTCCTCAGGTGAAATGGATTATGTCGGCTTTTTCTTGGTTACTGCCGGAAAAGGGATCAGAAAATGGGCAGAAAAGCTAAAACTTGAAGGTGATTTCTTGAAAAACCATGCCCTTCAATCACTTGCTCTCGAAACAGCTGAAGGATTCGCGGAAAGAATACATCAATTAATGCGTGATGATTTAGGTATAAGCGATCCGATAGAAATGTCTATGAAAGAGCGTTTTGCAGCTAAGTATACGGGGCAAAGATTTTCATTTGGTTATCCAGCTTGTCCTAATCTGGAAGACCAGGAGAAGTTATTCCGCTTGTTACAGCCTCAAGATATTGGCGTGGAATTGACTGAAGGATGCATGATGGAGCCTGAGGCTTCCGTTTCAGCCATTGTATTTGCTCATCCAGAAGCTCGGTACTTCAATGTCGATCGATAACATAATGGTAAGGCAGCGGTATTTTTTACCGCTGCCTTATTGCGCATGAAACCCCTCGATTGGTACATCTTAATGGTCAAAAGGAAGGGGATGCAATTTATGAAGGATCTGCTTAAAATATTTCTTTCCATGGTGAGTTCTTTCATTATCATTTTGTCCATGACCAATGTGCAGGCGGTTAAAGTACATGCAATGGTTCCCGAAGAGATGACACCGCTCGTAAAAAGTAAAGAAGATCAGAAAGTCGCTTATTTGACTTTCGATGATGGTCCATCTTTGAATACCATGGATATATTAGATATTTTGGACCGCTATCATGTTAAGGCAACATTTTTCGTAAAAGGTAATGAAGAACCATACGCAAAGGAATATTATCAGGAAATGATTTCACGGGGTCATGTGATTGCCCTCCATTCCTATACACATGATTATTCTATCGTTTATCGATCAACTGAAAGTTTCTTTCAAGATTTGAATAGGCTTGAAACCATGCTGCAAAAGGAGTTTGGGATAAAAAGCCGTATTGTACGCCTTCCTGGAGGCTCGAATAATCATCTTCGGCATCAGGCTGCAACTAAACCCATCATAAATGGAATCCTTCAACAATTATCGGAAAAAGGGTATATTTACTTTGATTGGACCATCGATTCAACAGATGGCATCAGTCCATCAATAAGTGAACAACAAATCATTAATTCCGTACAAAAAGGGACGAAAGATCAAAAGCATGTTAATATCTTATTGCATGATATCAATAGTATGAAAAATACAGTGAAAGCATTGCCGGATATTATAGAATATCTTAAAAAAGAAGGGTATTATTTTGATACTATTGATGAGACAACTCCAAAAATACAATTTAATTGATGAACACATTGATTATATATAGTAAATTAAGGTATAGGGATAAGAGATTATATTGCGAAAGGATTTATCGTTTCTATGATGCCATCATTGTTTTTATCACATGGAACACCTCTATTAGCTTTGGAAAAGAATAGCTACACTTCCTTTTTGAAGGATTATATGAAAGATATGAATAAACCTGCTGCCATCGTTATATTGTCTGCGCATTGGGAAAGTGAGGAGCAGTTAATTTCAGCAGTAAAGAAGCATGAAGTCATTTATGATTTTGTTGGTTTTCCTGAAGAAATATTCCAGATAACATATCCTGCTTCGGGATGCCTAGAGCTGTCAGATAAAATATTGACCTTGTTGTCCAAGATAGATGTATGGGGCGAACTTGATGAAAGGCGCCCCTTGGATCATGGAGCATGGGGGCTTTTACACATCATGTACCCAAAAGCTGATATCCCGATCGTATCTTTGTCGATTAATCCTGATCTTCCATTAGACAAGCAGTATGAAATCGGGAAAGCTTTGGGAGAATTAAAGGAAAGTAATGTCCTAATCATCGGAAGTGGTGGAATTGTCCATAATTTCACCCATTTACAGAAGGATATGCTTGTGGCAGAGGGGTGGGCAATCAATTTTGAGAACTGGGTCGAAGAGAAAATCATGAATTGGGATTTGGAATCTTTGTTTAATTATGAACAAATTGCTCCTTTTAGTACTGATGCTGTACCTTCCAAAGAGCATTTCATTCCATTGGTCATTGCTATGGGCTCAGGAGATGACAGCAAAAAAGCGGCTCTCCTGCACAGGACATTTCAATATGGGAATCTGAGTTTAACAGCTTGGAAGTTTGATTGATTTAAAGGTTTGCAACCTAGTTAAAAATACAGGAAACTGGTCATTATACAAAAATCTTTTTTTAGCGAAAAAAGACTTAAATGAGCAAAAAAGTCAATTAAAAGCGTATTATGACGAATTAAACAGAAATATTGTTGCAAAAAGGTTGCATAAAGTGGTTTAACCTTTGGATATTTCGACAAAAACATGTTAATATAACATCTGAAAACGTTTTATCC
>NZ_JBHXAS010000173.1:0-7515 GCF_042727425.1 Peribacillus sp. NPDC060253 | reverse complement strand
GGATATAATATCCTTATTGATCTAGCATTAATCAAAAATGAGGTGATTTTCATCGTCCAGCAAAAAGAATCTTATATAGACAGAAAAGTAATTTCCATAGGAGTGGTCAGAGAATTAACCGGACTATCAGATAGACAGATCCGCTATTATGAAGAAAGAAAACTAGTTTTCCCCGAAAGGTCTAAGGGAGGTAACCGTAAATACTCTTTTTCCGACGTCAAGGCATTAGTGGAAATCGCCGATAAAATAGAGGATGGAGTACAAACCAATGAAATTAGACAGGAAAAATTAAAAGAAAACAAAAAAATCGAACAGGAAAAAATGCGAAAAAAAATGCTGCAAGGTCAATTAAATGCTCACTTTGGGATGCGCAATTGATTTTGTGTCACTTCCGGCAATATGTACGATTCAATTTTGTTCAATAGCGCACATGTTCAGACGCCGATAAACCTATTCCCGAATTTACACCTTGCTTTTTCGCCCTAAAGTTTGTTTACTAATCTAACATTGCTAGGGATATGGCATCTTCCATGTCCTTTTTTCATTTACTGGAGATTCATAGCGATAAAGGGGAGTCTCACTTTGTTCGGTCGATATTATTTCATTAACGAAGTGAGACCGAATTCCTAAAATGGGATTTTGAACTGACCTCTTTTATCCGAGGGAACTAGCTAGGTAATAAAGAATGACCAAATTCATTCCTTCTGTACGAACTCCTTATCTTTTGTTCTTTCTGAAAACCATGATAATGTACCGGATAATTTCACTACTTCTCCTATTACAATCATTGCGGGATTGGAGATCCCCTCCCTTTTAACAACCTCCACAATTGTATCGATCGTGCCTGTAACGGTCCGTTGAAAGCCAGTCGTTCCTTGTTCAATAACCGCTATAGAGGTTTTGGGTTTCATTCCACATGATTGTAATTGACTGCATATATAAGGAAGGTTATTAATTCCCATATAAATAGCAATCGTGTCAACACCATGTGCCAAATGGTGCCAGTGGATGTTATCCAGTTTACCGTTCTTACAGTGTCCTGTGACAATTGCAAAGGAACTTCCCCACTCCCTATGCGTCACGGGAATTCCCGCATAAGCTGGCGCAGCAATTCCTGATGTAATTCCAGGAACTATTTCAAATTGAATACCGTGCTTTACAAGCTCTTCCGCTTCCTCAGCGCCTCGTCCAAATATGAAAGGATCTCCCCCCTTTAAACGAACGACCATTTTCCCCTCCATTGATTTACTGATTAACAATTGGTGAATTTCCACTTGGGAGACACAATGTTTACCAGGCGCTTTACCACAATAAATGAATTCAGCATCCTTCTTGGCGTATAGCAGCAAATCACGATTTACCAATCGATCATACAGAATAACATCTGCTTGCGCGATGCATTTGGTTGCTTTGACAGTTATTAGATCTGGATCCCCAGGTCCGGCACCAACAATATAAACCTTACCTTTTCCCATACTATTGCCCCTTTTTTCATGAGTCATGAACAAATGCTTTTTCCTCGAAATTTCATTCGGGTGTGTATTTTAATCTTCATTGAAACAGCATAGAACCTGCCTTGTTATATCACTTTAATTCGACGCTTTCTCAATAATAGGATTCACGTTTACCGCACTGACTTTAAAACCAGGCATTTTGCATGTCGGGTCTAAATCCTGCGACACGAGCCGATTGACATTTTGTGAGTCTGCCCAATGAAAGGGAACGAATATAGTATCATGACGAATGGTATCTGACCATTTACTTCTTACAACAATACTTCCCCGCCTTGATTCAATTTTGACCAAAGAATTGTCTGGAATGTGATATTTCTTGGCTGTATCCGAATGAATTTCCATAAATGATTCAAAATTTCTTGCTGCCAATGATGAGCTTTTTCTCGTTTGTACTCCTGTTAAATATTGTGACATGACCCTTCCAGTTGTTAAGTAAAGGGGAAACTCCATACATGTCCGTTCTTTTGGAACAATAGGCTCATTATTAACGACAACCATAGCTGCCTTTCCATCTGGGTGCGCAAAAGACGATTCGAATAACCGTTTTGTCCCTTTATGGTCAAGGTTTGGACATGGCCACAAAATGCCTCCTTCTTTTCTTAGACGATCATACGATATACCATAATAATCAGCAGCTCCCCCGCGGCTTGCCACTCTTAACTCGTTGAAAATCTCTTCTGCAGATTGAAAGGAGAAATGCTCCCCTTTTCCAAGAACTTTTGCTATGTCGCAAATGATTTGCCAATCATGCTTTACTTCTCCCGGTGATGAAAAACTTGCTTCCCTCAAGGTGACTCGTCCCTCTAAATTTGTCATCGTTCCTTCATCCTCCAAATAAGAAGAAGTAGGTAAAATTAAATCTGCCAATCTAGCAGTTTCTGAAACAAACATATCTACTGCGACAAGAAACTTTAATTTTTTCAAAGCCTTTTTGACAAAATTAGCATTAGGGTTAGAGACAATAGGATTAGAGCACATTAAAAACATGCCGGTAATTTCACCTTCATTTATTTTCTCTATCATTTCGAATGCTGATACACCTTTTCTTGGCAGATCATCTACATCGATTCCCCATATTCTTGCCATATGTAATCTGTGTTCTTCATTTTCGATCATACGATACCCCGGCAGCTGGTCTGCCTTTTGGCCATGCTCTCTTGCTCCCTGTCCATTTCCCTGTCCAGTAATTGCTCCATAACCCGAATTTACTTTACCGATTTTGCCTGTAGCGATAAGAATATTAAGGAAATTACGAACGGCCGCAGAACCATCTGTTTGTTGCTCAACACCCCTTGCTGTAAAAATCATCCCTGATTTTTCTTCCCCGAAGATTGTAGCTGCTTTACGGATTTGTTCGCTTGGAACTCCAGACAACGATGCAATCTCTTCCAATTTTAAAGAGGAAACATACTCTTTAACTTCCTTAAAGCCATTTGAACGTTCCAGAATAAATGTTTCATCAATAAGCCCCTCATCAATGATTACTTTCAATAATCCGTTTGCTAAGGCGGCATCCATCCCAGGTTTTACTTTCAGATGTAAGTCAGCCATTTTCGTTGTTGCTGTTTCTCGCGGATCAACAGCAATGATATATGCCCCATTCTCTTTCGCTTTCTCAAAGTACGGCATGATTGTCGGTTGGCATTCCGCGATATTTGTACCCGCCAAGATAATGCACTTTGTGAACGGAACTTCTGACAAGCTATTGGTCAGGCCCCTGTCCATACCAAATGTTTGACTTGCAGCAGAAGCAGCCGCGGACATACACAAACGGCCATTATAATCAATATACTTTGTCTTCAAAGCTACTCTTGCAAATTTCCCGAGTAAATAAGCTTCTTCATTCGAAATGGAGGCACTTCCGTAAACGGATAATGCATTTATACCATCTTCCGTTTGAATCTTATTGAAATTCTCCTTAATATGGTTTAATGCTTCCTCCCAAGATATGCGAACAAATTCACCATTTTTTTTAAGCAAAGGGTATTTAATTCGATCGTTATGCAACGCATGTTGGTGTGCATTCATGCCTTTAATGCATAAGCGCCCCTCTGAGGTTGGATTATCTTTTCCAATTGTCATATACTTTTTTCTTGTGACTATTGTTTGTTCCAGCAACTGCATCTTACATTGCACGCTGCAAAATGGACATTGTGTATCATATCTTTTTTCTGATTGGACTTCAATTTGCTTCATACGGAAATACTTTAATAGTAATTCAGTCAAGTCTCCCACCCTTTACTCATGGATTTCTTTGGAACGTTTTCATCTTTACATTTACCGTATGTCTTAAAGCAAGGAAAGGTGTACTTGCCACTGCTTTCTCCGAGCTACGCCATTTCCAATCGTTGAGACAGTTGCTGACTAAGCTCTTTATCAAATAATACTTCCCTAACATGAATTAATCCCACTCGTTCAATCCATTGCCAAGTACGTTCTAAATAGTTAGCTGTCTCACGATAATATTGAATAAAGCCGATGATGATTTCAATCGCTTCTTCATTTGTTCCGGCTACACATAACAGTTCACCGGCACGTACATTACGCCCGCTGCTTCCGCCCACATAGATTTCCCAGCCCCTGTCAATGCCCATAACACCTATATCTTTCGTTGTTGATCCTGCACCATTATGCATACAAGCGGATATGCCCATCTTTATACGGTAAGGTGTTAATAGATGCTCCAATCTTTTTTCCAAGTCTACAGCAAGTAAAATGGATTGTTGTTTATCACAATGGCAAACATGTTCCCCGATACATGTTTTGACGTTGTGAACGGTATTGCCATATTTCGAACTTAACGGCATATCTAAATCAGCCCACACACCTGGAAGGTCTTCTTTTTTTACACCCATTAAATGAATCCTTTGTTCACTTGTTATGGCTAACTGCGATATATCATATTTATCTGCAACATTTGCAATTTTTCGCAAGTCTTTCGCATTCGTCATACCGCCGTACATTTGTGGGATAACAGAGAATCTGTCATCACTTTGAACGGTTGCATTCTTTTGTTCGTTTATGTAAAGAGTTTCCTGTTCAATCTCATACTCTGGATGAATCATTCCTAAATAATAGCTCAGGGCTGGCCGGCATGTTGCACAACCTTCGCTATTTCCCCAATCCAGAACATCCATCACTGCTTGAACAGATGTTAAGTCTTGAAGCTGCATTTGATACACCACTTCATCTTCCGTTAATGTCGTACATGAGCACATTACCTTTTGTATCTTAGAATCATCAATAGGATTACTTTGAATAAATGCCAAAAGCTCGTTCACTGCCGGCTTACACCCACCGCAAGAACCGGAAGCCTTTGTACATTGTTTAATTTGTTCCACAGTTTTTAACCCTTTATTTTGAACGGCATCAATGATTGCCCCTTTTGAAACAGCATTACAATTGCAAATGATTTCATGATTTGCCATAGCTGCGATTACACCCTCACTCGTATCTGATGAGTGAAACAGCA
This sequence comes from Peribacillus sp. NPDC060253, assembly GCF_042727425.1. Classification (NCBI taxonomy): domain Bacteria; kingdom Bacillati; phylum Bacillota; class Bacilli; order Caryophanales; family Bacillaceae; genus Peribacillus; species Peribacillus sp. NPDC060253. The sequence continues at coordinate 2,529 of NZ_JBHXAS010000173.1, read as the reverse complement.
TACTTTTTGCCTCTGTCGATACTTCTTGCCCCTTTAAAATCAGATCAAGTAATCGCGAGCTGACCTTTGTATCTCCATAAAGCACAGCACCTATGATTTTTTTTCCTTGAAAGACCACTTTTTTATATATACCATCTAATTCATCGAAAGTTGTGATTGATTTCGTCGTTTCATCCCCTAGGAATTGTCCAACAGAGAATAACTCAACACCTGATATTTTCAACTGGGTCGAAAGCACCGAACCCTGGTATCCATGGCATTTCATCTTACAAATGTGCTTTGCCAGCATTTCTCCTTGTTCATATAGAGGTTTCACCAGTCCATAAACAGTGCCCTGATGTTCAGCACATTCACCCACCGCATAAATATGAGGGATGCTTGTTTCTAAATGGTCGTTTACAATAATGGCACGATTTGTATCAATTCCGCTTTCTTTGGCCAACTGTATATTCGGTCTGACTCCCGCAGCCATGACAACTAAATCGGCTTCCAGCTCCGTTCCATCTTTAAAACGGACTCGCTCTACACGCTCATTGCCGATTATCTCCTGTGTCTCCTTTTTTAAAAGAAAGTGCATTCCCTGGTCTTCCAACTCTTTTTGAAGCAAAACGGATGCCGTTGTATCAAGCTGCCTTTCCATTAAATGTCTAGAAATATGAACGACAATCACTTCCATGCCAAGATTTAGCAGCCCTCTCGCTGCTTCTAGACCTAATAAACCTCCTCCAATGACAACGGCTTTTTTATACTTCCGTGAAGTTTCAATCATCCTTTGGCAATCTTCAATCGTCCGAAAGGCAATAACTCCTTCTTTATCAAAACCGGTAACTGGAAGAATAAATGGGACAGAACCTGTGGCAATTATGAGCTTATCGTAGTGGACTTCCCTTTCTTTGTCTGTTTTTATCTTCCGAGTCTCTTTATCGATTTTTACGACCGTTTCTCCCGTGTATAATTGGATATTATGCTTCGTATACCAGTTCCGTTCATTTAGCGTAATATCTTCAAACGAGGTATTGCCTTGCAGCACAGACGACAATAAGATTCGATTATAGTTAACATGTGATTCACTTCCGAAAATAGTAATCTCAAAAGCATTCGGATCATTTCTTATAATCGACTCAATGCAGCGCAATCCCGCCATTCCGTTCCCTACTAAGACTAGCTTTTGTTTATTCATTTTATCCCCCCAACAAGAAATGAAAGAAGCCAGTATAACTACATGGATTTAAATCTTAACTGAATTCTTTCTAAGTACCCACGTTTTTCTCCATGAAAGCTGAGCTAGAACCAAGATCATGAACGCCACAATTCCAATTGCTGAAAACACTACAAATCCTGTAGCGTATGTTCCGGTAATCTGTTTTAATGTTCCAAGTATGTTAGGAACCAAGAATCCACCAACACCTCCGGCAGCTCCAACAATGCCAGTAATAAAACCAATTTCGTTAGAAAATCTCTGTGGAACTAACTGAAAGACAGCTCCGTTGCCCATACCAAGAAATAGCATTCCGATAAACAGTAAGATTGTAACGGTAGAAAATGAATAAAGAAAGCTAATTCCAAACATACATAATGTAAGTCCAATGAATAAAAACATAAGCAGTTTAACTCCACCTATTTTATCGGCAATAAATCCTCCCACGGGACGAAAAAAGCTTCCAGCGATGACACATAATGTGACAAACTCCCCGGCCCTTACTCTTGTTAACCCATACTCATCAACAAAAAAGATGCTTAAAAAGCTAGTAAACCCAACAAATCCCCCAAAAGTAACACTATAGAGAATACAGAAATACCAAGTATCTCTTATTTTAAATACGTTTAAATATTCCTTGAGCGGTTTTGCAGGCGGTTGAGATGGCGCGTCCCTTGCGATTAAAATATAAATGACAAACACGATGGTTAAAGGAATCAATGCTAAACCCATCACATTATGCCAGCCAATAGACTCTGCAATACGCGGCCCAAACAATGTCGCAAACAAAGTTCCACTGTTACCAGCTCCCGCGATGCCCATCGCAAGTCCCTGCAAGTGTGGGGGATACCAGCGGCTTGCCATAGGAAGTGCTGCAGCAAAACTTGCACCTGCCACTCCGAGTAAAATCCCAATTAAATATAGTTCTGCTAAACTTTCTCCGAATAACCATCCCCAAAAAAGTGGAATCATCGTAACAAGCATTCCTCCGATTGCAGTTTTTCGTGGACCGATGCGATCTGTCAAAAAACCAAGAACAAGCCGGAAAAACGAGCCTCCCAAAATGGGAATAGCTACAACCAGACCCTTTTCTGCTGGAGAAAGCCCGAAATCTTTTGTAATATAGACACCAAGCGCACCTAATAATACCCAAATCATGAAACTAATATCAAAATATAGGAATGAAGCTAATAAGGACGGGGCATGACCGCTTTTTTTTAAATCAGATATTTTCATTTTTCATCTCTCCTATGCTTTATTAATTGAATATTCGTTTATTTTACTATTATAAAAGAGAGATTTCTTGGTTTATGTAAGAAAACATCACATAC
>NZ_JBHXAS010000172.1:0-7669 GCF_042727425.1 Peribacillus sp. NPDC060253 | reverse complement strand
ATATTATATTAGTACTATTATTTTACTTAAGGAGGAAACGGTTCATGTTACAAATGATTGTATTCGGGATTATTTGTGGTTTACTGCTGGGATTTGTGCTTCAAAGAGGCCGTTTCTGTGTTGTTGGTGCATATCGTGATTTGATTTTAGCTAAAGATGGACGTATGTTTTTAGCTACATTTGTTGTTATAGCGATACAAAGTATTGGCGTTTATGCATTGAATGATACAGGGATCATTCAATTTGGAAATGACGGTTTTCCATGGTTGGGAACTATAGTCGGTGGATTTATTTTTGGCATTGGAATGGTGCTAGCCGGCGGTTGCGCTACTGGAACTTGGTACCGTGCCGGAGAGGGCATGATTGGCAGTTGGGTTGCTCTTTTCGGATATATGCTTGGAGCTGCAATGACAAAGTACGGAGTTTGGAAAGCGGCAGGGGACAATCTGTTGTCGTATCGTACAAGTGATACGTACATTCATGAAACATTGAATGTTTCGCCTTGGGTGCTTGTAATTGTTGTGACCACTTTGGTGGGCCTCTTGGTGATTCGTGAATTAAGAAAACCTAAACTGCCAATCTTCAAAATGAAACAGAAAAAAACCGGATTGGCTCACATTTTATTCGAAAAACGGTGGCATCCATTTGTTACAGCATTATTGATTGGCCTGATCGCAATCATGGCCTGGCCACTAAGTGCAATGACAGGCAGGATGTTCGGTCTTGGAATCACAGCTCCGTCCGCTAACATTCTAACTTTCCTTATAACAGGAGATAATGCGTTGATCGATTGGGGTACGTTTTTAGTATTGGGTATTTTCCTTGGCGCTTTCATCGCAGCAAAAGGGAGCGGCGAATTCCGTTGGCGCTTGCCTGATATGAAAACGTTGCGTAATAATGCAATTGGCGGCGTAATCATGGGATTCGGTGCAAGTGTTGCCGGAGGGTGCACAATAGGGAATGGCCTGGTGAACTCGGCATTATTTGCTTGGCAGGGTTGGATCGCCATTGTCTTTTTCCTATTAGGTACATGGGTAGCCACTTATTTCACGATTATCCGTAAGCAAAAGAAAACAGCGGCTATTTCAAAAGCTGCATAAGATTCGTGATGAAAATAATTTATTGGGGAGTGTAATGTATATGGCGAAGGTATTGGAAACGACTGGGATGGTATGTCCATTCCCTCTAGTGGAAGCTAAAGAAGCAATTGTGGATATGACCAAAGGAGAGGAACTAATCATTAATTTCGATTGCACCCAAGCAACGGAGAGCATTCCTCGCTGGGCAGCTGCTGAAGGTCATGAAATCACGGAATTTGAGCAAATCGATGACGCTAAATGGCGTATAATCGTAAAAAAGGGAAATTGATTTACAGAAACGTGCCAAGGTAACTTGTGCACGTTTTTTTTTTATTATCTAAGGCTGAATTGTTGGAGCTGAAAGCCCTAAGTGATAACATATCTTTAACCACATTTAAGGAGATGTTGATAAAATGGTAGATGAGGTCATTTTAAATGATGTTCCACTGAAGGTTACTGATTTTCTTGCTGAAACTGTAAAGGATTCTGAAGGTGGAGAAATCAGAAAAGTCAGTTTTAATTTCAAGGTTACAAATAGTGAATATCATGATATTACTACACTTCTTTATCAAATGGTTTTTGATGTGAAAATTCCAGATTCAAATGAGGAATTTAGGGCAGAAATTTTTAACTATGCAACTTCAGTTACGAATCTTTATGAAGAAAATGCTGTGGGTGACTTTTCGCTGGTCTTACTGGAAGTGAACGAAACGGAATGATTACATTGCCAGTCTTGTAAAGATATGGGTTACTGTCTATAATAATAGTGACAATCATTCTATACATATGAGGTGGTACTTTTGCTAAGTGGCTGGTTTTTATGGTTTATTCTATTTTGGGTAGCCCTTTTAATTATATTGATGAGCATAGGTGGCTTTTTCATGTTTCGAAAGTTCCTCAAAAGATTTCCTAAAGAAGATGGGAAATCCGATATGGATTGGGAAGAATACTATTTGGACCAAACAAAGCACCTATGGTCAAAGCAGCAAAAGGAATTACTTGAAGATTTAGTGAGCCCTGTACCAGAACTTTTCCGCGATGTTGCCCGTCATAAAATTGCGGGGAAAATCGGTGAATTGGCTTTAAAGGAAAAAGCGGGCGATATTTCGGAGGATCTAGTGATACGCGGATATATCATTGCCACACCAAAACGTGACCATAAATTCTTACAAAAAAAATTAGCCGAAAGAAAAGTGAATATGAGTCCATATGAACATTTATTCAGCTAATGATGAAAAAGGCAGACTCTTAGGAGTTTGCCTTTTTTATTCTGTAGAAATGAAAACTGACTATGGTGGTAAAAATTAGAACGTTTGTACCCAAACCATGCTAATCGTTAAATTTTTGATATAATAATAGTAAGTAAAAATGAGGACGGAGTGAAACTATGAAATTTATCCATACGGCCGATTGGCATTTAGGGAAAATCGTTCACGGGGTACATATGACCGATGACCAAAGGCATGCGCTCTTGCAATTCATAGAAATTGTCGAAGAAGAAAAACCGGATGCGGTCGTGATTGCCGGTGACCTATATGATCGTTCGGTTCCGCCGACTGAAGCGGTAGAACTTCTTGATGAAATCCTATATACGATTAATGTGAAAATGAATACACCGATCGTTGCGATATCGGGAAACCATGATTCAGCAGAAAGGCTTGCATTCGGTTCATCATGGTATCGTCATAGTCAGTTATACATTCATGGCAAATTGACAAAAACATGTGAGCCGGTCCGCATCAAGGGAGTCAATTTTTATTGTGTACCATATGCAGAACCAGGTACGGTTCGCCACCTTTTTGAAGATGATAGTATCCATTCTCATCAAGACGCGATGAAGCGGATAACCGGAACGATTGCGGAAACCTTCAATAAGGATGAACCGAACGTCTTCGTAGGACATGCTTTTGTATTAGGCGGTAAAACGAGCGATTCAGAACGAGTCTTGTCAGTAGGTGGCTCTGGCTGTGTTTCATCGGACTTATTCGATGCGTTCGATTATACGGCACTTGGACATTTACATAGTCCGGATGCGATACGCCATCCTAAGGTGTTTTACTCTGGTTCACTATTAAAATACTCTTTTTCGGAGGCTAAGCAAAATAAGTCGCTTTCCATCGTCGATATGAAGGAAGATGGAAGCTTCGATTTGCGCTATCGATCTTTGGTACCCAAGCTAGATATGAGGGAAATATCCGGAACAATGGAAGAACTACTTGATCCCTCTTTTTATCAAGCGCAAAAAAAGGATGACTACTTGAAAATAACACTTAATGATGAGGGATCACTCATCGATCCGATTAATCGCTTGAGACAGATTTTCCCGAATGTACTTCATCTGGAGAGAAAATGGGATTTGACTGACCTTAGAAGAAAAAAATCCTTTTCATCTGTAAAAGATGAACGGAAATCAGAATTGGATTTGTTTGAAACGTTTTATCAAGAAATGACAGATCGGAACTTTGATTCTCAAAAGCAAGATTTGATGGTTTCGGTAATTGAAGCTGTGAAGAAAGAGGAGGCTTTGAAATGAGACCACATATTTTAACGATGCAGGCTTTTGGACCGTATGCAGGAAGAGAAACCATTGATTTTAATTCCCTCGGAGAACGGACCATGTTTGTCATTTCTGGAAAGACAGGTGCTGGGAAAACCACGATTTTTGATGGGATTAGTTTTGCAATTTATGGAAAAGCGAGTGGGGAAGATCGAAGCGGCCAAGATTTGCGAAGTCAGTTTGCCGAAGATGATATATTGACGGAAGTCTCGCTGCAATTTTCTTTGCGCGGAAAAACCTATTTAGTGATCCGGTCACCTCAGCAGGAACGGAAGAAAAAAGCTGGTGAAGGAACCACAACCGTTGGTGCAAAGGCTGAATTATATGAACTATCGACCGATGGAAAAAAAATACTTGGTGCAAATGTCCGTGAGGTTGAAGAAAAAATCAAATTACTTATTGGTCTTGATGCCAATCAATTTCGGCAAATCTTGATGATACCACAGAATGAATTTCGAAAGCTGTTAACTTCCGATAGTAAGGATAAAGAACAGATTCTCCAGAAATTATTTCATACTGAACTTTATAAACGAATCGAAGAAAAATTAAAAGAAGAGGCTTCGATCCTTAAAAAGCAAAGTGAAAAAAGCGCTCAGCGTCGAATTGAATTAATGAAAGGTATCAAGCCTGGTAACCATGAAGAACTGTTGGCGCAATTGCAAACGGAAGAGCCTAACGAGCAGCAGGTCTTACCACTTTTACAAGAAGTCATTTTGGCAGCAACAGAAAAAAATGAAATTGTAGATAAACAAATACAGGCAAAGCAGAAAGCTCGTGATCAAATAAATCAAGAGCTTTCAAAAGCGGTCGATTTATTAAATAGATTTTCGGAAAAAGAAAAACTGCGAAAAGAAAAGGATTCCCTGGAAGCAAAGCAGCCTGAAATGGAATTAGTGAAAGATCAAATCAAAATGGCACATAAGGCCGTGTCGCTCGAAAAGCAGGAACAATACTATTTACGTATTGGCAAACAAGTACATGATGCAAAAACGGAACTTGAAAAGTTAAGTGAGCAGGCGGAGAAGTTGCAAGCTGAGCGCAATGTGAAGCAGAATTCCTATGGACAGGAAATGTTGAAAGAAAACCAAAGGGAGCAGGCCATACGAAATGTTCATCAGCTAGAGCAGGTTAAAGAAGCTGTCTTGACTTTTGCAAGCTTAAAAGCTCAAGTTACTTTAGATGAAAAAGCGTGGCGAGCAAGTAAAGAACTTCGGGAAAAATATGTTTCGGACCAAAAGGCAATTGAAGTGGAGGCCGAGAGAGTAGCTCAAGAAAAAACTGAAGCGGAAAAAGCAGCGGTTCTGTTTCGTGATAAGGAAATCGAAGCAGAAAGAAACAATCAATCGTACCTGCAAATAAAAAAGCTTCAAGAAGTACTTTCTGAAATACAGAGTATGAAGAGGTTTCTGGATGAAAAGCATGATCGGTTCCAAGAGATTCAAAGCAGTCATATTCAGGAAAAGGGAAAACTGGAAGCCCTCACTCAAAAGTGGCGATCAGGTCAAGCAGGTATGCTTGCTTCCATGTTGCACTCAGGAGAAAATTGTCCTGTGTGCGGATCGATAAATCATCCTGAACCAGCGCTAATGCATGAGGATATGCCGACGGATGTGGAACTGAAAGAGCAAGAAAACAAGCTAAAAGTTTCAGAACAACAAAAAAGCCAAGCTGAAAGTGCATACTATCAAGCAAAATCCAAATATGATGCACTAGTGGAGTCTTCACAAGAAAAGTTGGCAGACTTACAAAAAGACATGCCGCAGTTTAAAGATGAAGATATCGATGATCATTTGAAGCATTTTGAACAAAATGGAAAAGCGCTGCAAGAGCAGGTAACAGAATTGAATCGTAAAAAGTCTTTATTTAGCAATTTGGAAAGACGGTTGCTGGAGTTAAAAGAGAAAGCAGCCCAGCTCCAAGAGAATCTGACTTCTTTAGAAAGTAAAGAGGACCATGAGAAAACGAGGTTTATCGAAAATTCTACAAAACTATCAGGAATAACAGATTCCCTGCCGGATGGAATACGGACAGAGGAAGAATATGATGCTGCCTATCAAATCGCTGTAAAGACGCAGAAAAGCTTACAATTGACCTTGGAAGATGCACAAAAAAGCCTTCAAATGGTAAAAGAAAAAGAATCGGCCATCAATGCAAAAAAAGATTCACTAAGTGGAAATATAAATGCTTTAAATCAAGAATTGAAGGAAGAACGGGAAAAGTTAATCACGGATATGACAATTCAAGGTTTTTCCAACTATAAAGAATATACAGCCGCAAAAAGATCGGAATCGGCTCTTGGAAACCTAGAGGACCAAGTCCAGCAGTATAATCAAAATTGGCAAAGTGTTTTGAGTCTGTTTCATGATTTGGAAATGAAATTAAAAGATGTAATCAAACCGGACCTTGAAGGATTGAAAAAGACTTTTGATTTCATAGATGGAGAATTGGAATTGTTACGTCAAAATCAGAATGAATTGCATGCCGAAAAACGGACTAACGAAGAAATTGAAATGAAGCTGGCGCAAATCAGGAAAGATCAGAAAGAACTGGATGAAAAGTACAGTATTGTCGGTCATCTGTCAGAGATTTCAAAAGGACAAAACTCCTTCCGAATAACTTTTGAACGGTATGTATTGGCCGCTTTTTTAGATGATATCTTAAAAGAAGCCAATTTAAGATTACTGAAAATGACCAGTGGCCGCTATCAGCTGTTACGAAAGCTAGATCCTACACGCAGGAATATCCAGAGCGGTCTGGAGTTGTCTGTGTATGACCAATATACCGGGCAGGAGAGGCATGTCAAAACCCTATCGGGAGGAGAGAGCTTTAAGGCATCACTTGCTCTTGCTTTAGGTCTTGCGGATGTTGTCCAACAGAATGCAGGCGGAATCTCACTTGAAACGATGTTCATTGATGAAGGTTTCGGCACGCTTGATCCCGAATCACTAGATCATGCGATTGAAGCGTTAATGGATATACAAAGCACTGGAAGATTAGTCGGGATAATTTCGCATGTTCCAGAATTGAAAGAAAGGATTGACGCCCAACTCCAGGTCATTTCGACACAAAAAGGAAGTCGAACGTCCTTTTACTTTGCAGGATAAATCAAGTTAAAAAAGAATGGCTAAGGAGCAGGGTGCTCTCTACGCCATTCTTTTTATTATGATGATCGTATTACTCGATATTAATATCTTCGACTGTTTTTCCGGGGGAAAACTTATGGATGCGAATCACCAATATCGGATTTGAAAATTCAGCGGTAATCCGTCGTGAGCAAATCGAAAAGGGGAAGGGGATTTTCCTCTGTGTGGGTAGTGTATCCACTTTTTTTTCAAGAAAGCGCTTTTGATTATCGTCAACGATGATCGATAGCTCATTATCACTTAGGCAAACTTTAATATCTTTAACATCATGATTTTCCAAAACCGCTTCCACCATATACTCATCGTCACTTTCGTATATATCAATTGAAAAAAGTTGATGATCCAACGCACAAGTTTCCGGATCCAGAAAAAATTTTTTTACCCATTCATCAAACTTTTCAACCTCGTTCATTTGCGATCCATGTTGATTGTCTTGCATGTTGATACCCCCGGTTTTACTTTGTTAATATTGTATGTTTGAAGGATGAAGATGGTGATTGAAAAAATGAAAATGGTTACAAAAAAATTAGGCTACTTTAAGTCTTCAAAAAACAGAGATGAAGAAGCCTGATTTTTTTTTATAAATTCCTCGATTATGTAATTTTTTTAAATACCATGATTTAGAAAGAACGATTCATTGCATTCGTATTTTCAGATCCGTTTTAGGCTTTTAACACGGTGGATGGAGCCTAGCGGAAGTTATGGATAACCGTTTTCCGATGATTTAGATACCAGCACTCTCATTACATCCATAGCCCTATCAATTGTTTGCATGTGTATACCACAAACTCCAGAAGTCATTTTTTTTGAAAATTCTTAATATATTGACATTTTGCTCTTTTTAAATTTATAATTAAATAAGATTTCCATTTCAAGAAAATCATTTCCAC
>NZ_JBHXAS010000171.1:0-7748 GCF_042727425.1 Peribacillus sp. NPDC060253 | reverse complement strand
TCTTCGCCAGCCATTAAAACATTATCGACATAGAGACCAATTTTCATTCTCTGTGGTGAAGCGCTGATTTTTGCGCTTCATGGATGGCTAACGGGGCAGGTTAGTGGAATAAAAAGTGAATTAATCCATTATTATCTGTATTATGTTAACTGCATAAATCAGTTGTACAGAGATAATAAAGTTGTTTAATTTGCAATTATTTTGCGGTAATGAAATTAAATATTAAATAAAGGAAATATCTTCTTGACAGTCGAATATTAGCCTAGAACCATAATTAACTATTCCGATGAGGAGGATTCTTTTGCGTCCACGACCATTATCTATTGAAAACCCAGAGTATGATAGGTATGTTAGTCTTGTGCCAGATGGAGATATTGAAGAAATACTTAGTAAGCAACGAACTAAGACCATTACCCTCTTGAGCAGCATATCAGAGGAGTCAGCAAGGAAGGCGTACGCACCAGGGAAATGGACTTTAAAAGAAGTGATTGGGCATATGGCCGACGTGGAACGTGTGATGTCGTATCGAATGCTTGCCATTGCACGAAATGAAAGTGCACCACTCCCAGCAATGGATCAGGATCAATACGTTTCTGCGGCAAACTTCAACAAATTATCCTGGGAGCAGCTACTAGCTAGTTTAGACACGGTACGCTCCAACACGTTAAGTCTTATTTCAACCATTGATGATGCAGCGTGGGATCGTAATGGAACTGTAATGAACAGCCCAGTTTCGATAGGTACCTTTGCATATGGCATTGTCGGGCACGAGTTACACCATATAAAAGTGATTAGTGATAAATACTTATAAGTCTTTTTCTATTAATGAAAAAACCTAATTTCTCATTTAATGCTGAGATTTAGGTTTTTTAATATTGAAACTTCCTTAACGTTGTAAATCCGCATTTTCCTGACGCTACTGTACAGAGATAATAAAGTTGTTTAATTTACAATAAAGTCATTAAAAAATAATAATGTTGTTTAAAAATCCTTATGTCACTAACGGGGCAGTTTAGTTTAGTAAGGAACGATTCAAATTCAATAAATAATAGGGAGTATAATATTAAACACCGGTTGTTAAACGATTTTGAACCACCTTTAGAGCTAACGTGTACAAGATCTTGTGAACTGATATTAGTCAGTTCTTTTTTATTGGACAAAAAGTGCAGTTGCATTTTCACAAGCTTTCATTCGGGAAAATCAGAATTTAGTAAATTATTATTTACTAAATTCAAAAAAAAATTTGTTTATTAATCAATTTGATATATAATACATTGCTATATTAGGAGGTAATCAATGACTATTTCTCAAGTTAGTAAAGAATATATCGAGTTAATCCCTAATTTGTTTAAGAGTTTTCAGCGATTGAATCAAAAATCCAGCAACTTAACTCATTTACAGAACCAAATCTTAGAATTCGTATTTATGAATCATAATCCTGTGACTATCAAACAAATAAGTGAAGGGCTAAATGTACCCAAACAGCAAATGACAGACTTGCTTAAGCGCTTATTTGATTGGGGTTACATTACTAAGAGTCAAAATAAGAATGATAAGAGGTCGTTTGTGATTGAGTTAACAGAGAAAGGAAAAACTTCACAACAAGAAAAATGGACGAAAATTTATCAGAGTTTCGTCAATGACCTGTCCAAGCTAGATAGTGAAGAGCAACAGGATCTTCAATACGCTTTGCATAAAGTGAATTACCTGCTTAAAAAAATGGAGGATTGATATATATGACTGAACGTGAGTGTGCCTTCAATGAAAAGTCCAGGGGTAATTTTCGGCTCAATCATTCCTTCTATTAATTAATTCGGCGAAATCGCTTTTGAAGAATTCGCAATTAAAATTTGAAGCTTTTGGAGGAAAGATATTATGTCATTAAATTTACAATCCGTTCAAGGCACAATGCTAATACCTCTTTGGGGACGCGCCACTGCCAGTGAGAGGAATCCAGAAATTTTGTACGACAAGGAAGCGATAGAGGTCATTGCAAGCTGTGATTTTAATTTTACCGAAATATCCAATACATTTGGAGAGTATGGAGGCATAAGCTATATAGTCCGAGCAAAAAAAGTTGACGATACCATCCGAGCTTTTATAGAAAAACATCCTCGGGCCACTATTGTAAACATCGGCGCGGGACTTGATACTACATTTTCAAGAGTGGATAATGGCACACTTAACTGGTACAACCTTGATTTACCAGAAGCGATTGCTTTCCGCAAAACTCTAATCGCAGACTCTCCGAGGAATATCAGCATTGCAAAATCATTTTTTGATGTTTCGTGGTTTGATGATGTGATTTTTAATGAGGAAGACGGCATACTTTTTGTATCTGCCGGTGTTTTCTACTATTTTCAGGCAAGTGAACTCAAAGGCGTATTTCAGAAAATGGGGCTTCTCTTTCCAGGCGGGGAGTTGTACTTCGATGCGGAATCAAAGTTTGCATTAAAGATTTCAAATCGCACGGTGGAAAAAACAGGGAACAAGGGGGCGGAAATGTATTTCTATGTCAACAATCCAAAAGCATTGGAAGGTTGGTCGTCCAAAATCAAGGTTATATCCTGCGAATCGTACTTCAAAGGTATACCAGCAAGCAAGAAGTGGGAAAGTGGAACACGTGTAATGGTGAGGGCTGTAGATTTATTAAAGATGATGAAGTTTGTTCATTTGCGTTTCGAGAGAAAGTAATGTCGAATCCAGCCTTATTCTAATACGTCTAAAGCTTCAGCTACTTCTCAATAAAGTAACCCCTTTTAGAAAATATCGAAAATACTACAACCTTTTATTACTTTCACTATACCAGATCATTTTTCACTTAAACTATAGGTGCGTTAGTTAATTAATCGGTATGGAAAATGATCAAACCTTTCTAGTACATATTGAACTCTGCGATTTACTTGTAATTTGGGAAAATGAATCTTATATCTTACATGTAAAAGCTGTTTAGATCGTGATACAAGAGTTCTCAGTGAACAAATTATCGCTTCAATGACAGCATTTCATAATGGAGATAGTTTATATAAATAAAAAACTCTTAGAACCGTTATGGCTCTAAGAGTTTATAGTATGGAGCATAGCGGGATCGAACCGCTGACCTCTACGCTGCCAGCGTAGCGCTCTCCCAGCTGAGCTAATGCCCCGAATTGAGGTACAATAATTATTTTAGCGAATTTTCGGGAAAAGTCAATATTAAATATGAAATTTTTGCAAAAATGATAAAAAAACCGTTCGATTGTGGTCAAACGGTTCAGAATAGACTCGATGAATATCAAATTTGCCTACAGGCTTTTTGGTTATACGAAAATTATAAAATAACTGAATTTAATCATTTTAATCCATCTCTGGTTTTATTTTTTCATCTGTTCAAAAATATCAAAGGTTTTTACGTGTTCTATTCTTCTAATTCAAACAATTTTGTGCCACTTATTTATCAGCGTTCCTGAATCCTTGTTCTTGCGTTTATTCCTCAAAAATCTTTTTTTTCCATACATACCAGACATTATTGACGCCTTGCCCATTTATATCACCTGCCTGCTTATCTTTCGCATAGTAATAAAGAGGATGTCCTTTATACGTAGTTTGCTGTTTCCCGTCATCTCTTATGATTGTCTTAAAGTCTTTGTTGTCGAATCCTTTATTCGAGATGATGTTATCTTCATGGAATGGCGGCCAAATTTCAAGACATGGGCCTTTGCAATTACTGACACTAGAATCATCTTTTGTGAAGTAATAAAGTGTCATTCCGTCTTGATCTGCTACATACTTCCCGACTTCGTCTGATTCCAGTATTTTAAGCTTATATTTTTTTTGCTTATCCTGAATTATATCCGTGATCGAGTAGTTATTAATATCAACACGCGCAATAGAGAGATCCCGATTTAATACATAAGCCTGATCTCCGTCATGGCTAAAGACAATAGCTTGTCTTGGTTCTTTGAACCCCCCAATTGTTTTAACTACGCGGTGATCAGCAACATTGATCACGTCAATCGTATTGTCAGCTTTGTTGCTTGCAAAAAGGAGTTTGTCATCAGGTGATAGAGCAGCGCCATATGGTTCACGTCCCACTTTTATTTCACTCTTTATATTACCGTCTAGCGTATCAACTACGGAAATGCTGTTGCGTCCGCTGTTGGCGGCATACAATGATTCTCCATCAGTGGTAATCGAGATTCCGCGAATACTGGAGAACCCTGATATTTCACGAATGATTTTTTTAGTGGCGGCATTAACGATGGACACTTTATCTCCTTGAAAGTTCGTGACAAAGATATATTTTCCGTCCGAAGAGACTTTAATGCCTTGCCTTGGTTGGGCGAAACCGGTAATGACGTCAATCGGTTTTCGTTTTTCCAGATCCACGACCGTGACAGAATTGTGTGCTTGAATGTTCACATATAATGTCTTTTCATCCGGGCTGACGGCAGTCCCGAATGCGCCTGGTCCAACGACAACTTCATCTTTCAAGGTGAAATTTTTTACGCTGTAAAAACGAAGCGTACCGAGCGTACTGTCTGAGACGACAAACTCTGAGCCGCCATCAATAAACACGATGTTTCTCGGTGAAACAAAGCCGTCGATCTTTTTGAGCAACTTGCCTTTGGTAAGATCATAGACTAGGATGGATCGTTCACGGCTATCCGAGACAATCGCTAGTTGCTCATCCGGACTTACGGCAAGGGAATTGTTGGTGATGTGGGTGTCAAAGCCTGTCCCTAACACTAGGCTTTTACCTTTAGTAGAAGAAGCACCAATTACATTTGGTAGAAAAAACACAAATAGTAAGGGGATAATCCATATACTTTTCACCTTCATTTTTTTAAACATTACTCACCTCGGGAAATTATTTTCTTGATATACTATACGATCTTTTAAGCCAAGTAGATGAACAGGAAAATCAATTCCCTGTCAAAATCCAGCTTGTGTTCTAACCTCCTTCCTTTGAAATGTATAATCAAATCATAGTTCTGCTCCCTTCACTATATATAAACGTATAGACAAAGATATCGGTTTGGTTATTCTGAAAATTTAAAGTGAATAATGGGTTAGTCCAGAGCGAAGTCACGTATCACTAGACTTTCTCGCTGTCCGATGGATGATAGTAAATATATGGTATTAGGTGATGGAGTCAGATGTTAGAGACCTGAGGATTATGTAAGGTGCGATTGGTTTATGCAGACATGGTTTACTGCCGTTTCCATTAAGTTGAAGAAGGTTCTTAATTTTGCCGGTAGAGGATCAAATCTTTTCATATGGAGGGAATTTCAAAAGGGTTCGGAATGTTTTAATTCCGAACCCTTTTGATTTTAGTCTAACTGTTCTTTCCATTTATGCATTTTCGATCTCTACCCGTGCAATTTCCTTAAGATTGGAGACAGTGTAGTACACTTCCGATGTTCTGACTTTATGATCGACCAGCACTTTAAGTGTCAAAAGGTGGTGGTCTTCTGCCACATCTTTGATTCTAAGGTTTTTGATGAATATTTTTTCGTCTTTGATTTTTTTCAGTACGACGGCAATGTCATCTTTATCTTGTACTACCAGCTGCAGAAAAATTTCTTTTTGCCTTAATTTCATTGGCCCGAGCCAGGTGACGATTGCAGGAACCAATTCTACACTTATGATTAATAGTATGACGCCGGCTATCGCTTCAAGAAAGAATCCGGCTCCAACGGCAATCCCGATACCTGCCGCTCCCCAGATGATGGCTGCGGTCGTTAATCCGGATATGCTGTTATTGTCACGGCGGAGAATGACACCCGCGCCGATAAAACCGACTCCAGAAACTATCTGGGCGGCTAGACGCAAGGGATCCATTGTGATATTTACGTGTTCACTGCCTGGGAACTTATAAGCGGATTCCATGGAAACGATCGTTAGTAAACAGCTGACGATGGAAATGACCAGGCTTGTTTTTAATCCGACAGGTTTTCGTTTCATTTCGCGCTCCAGCCCGATAATTAATCCGAGTAGAGCTGAAATCCCCAGTTTTATTAGGATTTGCAGTTCCGATTGAGGATTGAATGTCCATTCCATTTTGTTTCACCACTTCCGAAGTAATATAGAAGAATAAGATCTCTGTTGCCATATACCCGTTTTTCAAAAAAGCTTACCCTAATAACTTTAACATAGTAGAATAGATTTCATTGAGGCGTTATTCTAATTGAAAGGGGTAACTTGAATGCAAATTCCAAAAATGAATCCCTATGCTGCATTGGCGATTGGGGTGGCTTCCGTTTCATTTTCTGCCATTCTGGTTAAGTTAGCTACTGCTCCATCGGGTGTAATAGCCTTTTACCGTTTATTATTTACCGTTCTTCTTATGTTGCCTGTTTTTTTAATGAAATACCGCCATGAACTTAGATTCATTGAGAAAAAGGATTGGTTGTTTTCGATTGCATCAGGAGTGTTCTTGGCCTTTCATTTTATTTTATGGTTTGAATCGCTCAATTACACGTCGGTGGCGAGTTCCACTGTGCTTGTCACCCTCCAGCCTTTATTCGCTTTTGTGGGAGCTTACTTATTTTTTAAAGAAAGATTTTCGATGAAAGCAATATTGAGCGGCATCATTGCAATAGCCGGCAGCCTTGTCATTAGCTGGGGAGATTTGAGAATCAGTGGTATGGCGCTTTGGGGAGACATTCTTTCGCTTATCGCATGTGCGCTTGTAACTGGTTATTTACTGTTTGGACAAAATGTACGAAAGCGCATCTCATCAACAACATACACATTTGTTGTGTATGCCATTAGTGCCATCACTTTGTTTTTCTATGTGATCTTCAAGGGAGAGCCTTTGGCGCCATATCCAACTGCCGATTGGGTTTATTTCGTTTTGCTTGCCATCTTTCCGACTCTATTAGGACATTCTTTATTCAATTGGTCATTGAAGTGGTTAAGCACGTCAACAATTTCGATGGGAATCTTACTGGAACCGATTGGAGCGACAATTTTAGCTTATTTCATACTAGATGAACCGATACTGTGGACGCAGGTTCTGGGAGGTACGATCATATTGGCAGGTTTGATGATATTCCTAAAGGATGAAAAGAAAAGTAAGGTGCACAAAGAAGAGCCAGTCACCGTATAAAAGCAGTAAGTCGAACCCGACTTACTGCTTTTATTTAATATGGATAAAACAAATAGGTGATCCGTGTAAAAACTAAAGCGAAAGTAAAGCTGAATAAAAACGTTGTACCATTCACCCTGCCTTTTTCTCTGCTGAACCTAATGGCTTCACAATAAGCGGTGCTGAATAAGTAAAGGGCCATACTGTAGGAAATGAGTAATCCGATTAATGAAAGATTCATTGCTTCACCTCATGGGAAAAAGATATCTTTATATGTCTATTTGTGTTTGTAGCTAAATATGCGTCATTTAATCACGAATGAGCGCAACAGGGGACTGGTTATCTTAAAATATCATGATTAAAAAAGAACGATTATATAGAAGAAAGTAGAAAAAAACACTTTTTAGAAAAAAGTTTTAAAAAACGTATTGCAAACATTATTAGTACATGGTATATTATTTCTTGTCGCTAAGACAGCAACTTAAACAGCTAACAAGCTGTTGAAAACTTTTTAAAAAAAGTTGTTGACGAAACGTGACAGAATGTGTTACATTATAGAGGTCGCTTCTGAGAGAGACGACAACAAATTGCTCTTTGAAAACTGAACAAAACAAAGCGCCAACGTTAAATTTTAAGTGAGCACACACTATTAAAAAAGCAAATGAGCAAGTCAAAC
>NZ_JBHXAS010000170.1:0-7771 GCF_042727425.1 Peribacillus sp. NPDC060253 | reverse complement strand
CCTTATAAGTTTTTTTCAACGATGTTACTGGTACAATTTCATTTGCAAAGCCTATCTGTTGGTTTGGGTGTATTTCTATGATAGTTCTAGAAAATTTAATGATTTTATTATATCAAACGAAATCTTTTATTTATTTCTTTGGTTAATAACGATATAAAACTGGGGTCAATTTCTAATTTTTTTGCTTTAAGATAGGTATTAATTAATAATTCATCGCTTAACTTTTGAAGCAATATTATTCCCCCTTTCAACACCTTTTTAGAACTCTCAATTCTTTCCTTGCCACGCACCTTAACATCAAAATCAAGATAATTCGTTTTTAAGTAATCTTCTACTCAATTACGTCGTTGTTTATGTGGTTTAGTACTCTGTTTTCTAGTAACCTTATAAAAATCTATAAGCACCTTCTTAATTTTCTTAAAGGTAATATCCTGTGACTTTTTTAAATAATTTCTACACCAGAACCAACTAAGTCGCCGACTACTTTTACTTTAATTAGTAATGCATTTCCAGGTAAATACGAAAGTGGTATATCTTCTACAGAAACCACCGATATAGTGGCATTATTTGCTCCCGCCTTTATTGCCTCCTCAGTAGCTAACTTTTTAGCATGATGGATAGCATCTTCACGAGAAATTCCTTCTAAACTATAAACCTTTTCAACTTCACCACTAATTTGACCAAGTGCTGCTCCAATTGCATTTGCGGCCTCAAAATGTTTTGGCCTAACGACCTCTGAAACCCCTTTCAAACAATTCGAAACAATAATGCTCCCACCACCTGACAAAATAAGTGGTACTTCTTTTGAGCTCGTTTTCATTTGATCAATTGCATCCTCTAACATATCTGTCATTTTTTTATATACATTATTACAAAGCTCTATTGATAACTGGTCAACCTGCGTTGCTTTATCCTCAAAAGCATGTCCTAAACGCGTCACAACATCTGAAGTAGTTAATACATCTCCACCAAAAAGAAGTGCTTTTCTGGTAATCTCATAGCCTACACTCTCCGGCCCAATCGTAAAATTTTCGTCTAATCCAAAAATGCGAGTTCCACCGCCCAGCCCAATTGATAAAATATCAGGCATCCTAAAATTAGTATTCACACCACCAATTGTTACAGCTAAAGAAGACTGTCTTGGAAATCCTCTTGTTAATACACCAAGGTCACTTGTTGTTCCTCCAACATCAAGTACAATGGCATCCTTTAATCCTGATAAATGGGCTGAACCTCTAATAGAGTTTGTTGGCCCGCACCCCATGGTCAGAATCGGATAACGAAGGGCATAAGCTGCATTCATTAATGTCCCATCATTTTGACTGAAAAACATTTCCGCTTTAATATCGAGATTACTTAATGCCTTAAAAAATCCATTAATAACAGTTTGACCTGTTGTCATTAAGGCTGCATTTAAAATAGTGGCATTTTCACGTTCTAGTAAACCGATACTACCAATTTCATTAGAAAGTGAAATAGGAATATTTCCAAGCTCTTCCTTTACCCAGATTGCAACATTTTCTTCTTGTTCTTTATTTACAGGCGCAAACACACCCGAAATAGCAATACTTTCTACACTCCCCTTTATTTCTTTACAATATTTCAACACTTCTTCTCTATTTATCTCAGAAATCAATCGTCCATCGAATTCATAGCCACCAGAAACAATAGTAGAAGCTCCTTCAATTTCTTCTCTTAAATCTTGTGGCCAATCTGTAAACGGAGGGATAGCTGTTGTAGCAGGCTTCCCAATTCGAATAACACCTACTTTATTTAGACGTTTACGCTCAACAATAGCATTCGTACAATGCGTTGTTCCAAGCATGGCATATCCAATATCACTAGGCTCTATTCTGCTTTCTTGTATCACTTTTGCGATGGCTTCAAAGATCCCACTTTCTACATCTTTTGTAGTTGGTACTTTAACCGTATGAATAACCTGTAAACGTTCGTCTAATAAAGCTGCATCTGTATTAGTTCCTCCAACATCTACTCCTAAGCGATACATTATCTTCTCTCCTTCTGTAGAACTTCTACTGGTTGATAGTCAAAATCGTACCCAAAATAACGAGGTCCTGCTGTTTCAATTCCCTTTGGCGTTCTCCATTTATCATGGCAAGGAAATGCAACGACTACAACACGTGTACCATATTTCATTCTTTCTGTTGTAATAGGGAAACCCGTTTCAGCATCTAAAACAGCAATCAAATCTGGTGTAGAACATAATAAATGCTCGCCTTCTTTCGCTACTAAATGCTCGTTTTGAAAATAGATGGAAAATGTTTTCCCTTGGTCATTACGACTACCTTCCAACTTTGCACTACCTCTTGTAAAGCCTCCACTAAGCCTCCGTTCAATGTCTGAAATTTTGCCTTCAAACAAAAAATATCCATTTAATTCCTTTAACATTTTATTGATACCTATTTGTTCTTTCACTTGATTATCTAACAAATATTCACCTATTCGCTCAACCAAAGAAAGTGTATCAGGAATAACCGACGTCTTGACATCCTTTCCAAACAGACTATATTCACAAACGGATGAGCTTCCTCCCATTTCAATCGTGAGAGCACGTGCTAATCGTTCTGTCCACACTCCATCTTGTGGATACAACACGACCGTGTTTCCTTTCTCATCAGCCATTGTAACAGGTGATGGGTCAAACCCGTCCAAATAGAAGGTTACCATTTGTGCTTCGGGAAACGCACGCCCCATCGCATCCGCATCTAACATTGGCAAACCTTTTTTAGCAGCAGCGATAATTGGAAATAAAGAGTTGATCCCCCCTACTTCAATTGGCATTACCACATCGACTTTTCTCCCCAGCACTCTTTCTAACATTTCCAATGGTGCTGTCATTTCATGTTCTGACGGTATTTTTTCAATTGCGACAGTTGGGGCACCCATACCAGATACAGTTACTACCAACTGGTCATCCTCTAATTCATCTAATGAAATTAACTTCACAGGTCCATATTTTCTAATGGCTTCTATCGCCATCAATTTCCCAATATAGGGATCTCCACCGCCGCCTGTTCCTAAAACGGCTGCACCTAATGCGATTTTTTCAACTGTCTGTTCATCTATATATCTCATTGTCCAAACTCCTCATTTTCTTTTTTGTCGATCGTTACTTGTTGAAACGAATCCTTTTGTTTCAATAGTTTTCCTAACACCGTTTGTACAATAAATCCACTTAAAACGCCATCAAGGGCAGAGACGCTTGTAAGGGAAAATAAAGCTAATCCTGACGGCTGTGCAGTTGTCAAATAAGTAATCAGCATTCCAGCAACCCAGGCAATGATTGAACGAGTTACGACTGCCTTTGCCTCTAAATGAAGGTCATAGCGTTGGAACTCTGTTTTGACAAAAAAGTATTCAGCTACATAACTACCACCAATCGGTGCAATTATAATCGCCAAAATATTTAAAAATGAAAGAAATTGATCATAAATACCGAGAACTGCCAGGATTGTTGCAATGATTCCTAAAATAATCGTTAACCATTGTTTCTGAATTTTCGTGAAAACTATCGAAAAACCTAGCGAAGAAGAGTATAAATTCGACGTATTCGTCGTCCATTGTGCGAGCGTTAATACGAGTATTCCTGGAATCGCCAGTCCAAGCGTGATAAAAATTTTCATCATATCATCAGTTCCCATTGCCTTTGACATTAAAATAGCTAGGATAATCATGAAGCTGTTTCCAATAAAAATTCCGAAAAATGTAGCAATGATTGCATCCTTTTTACTTTTTGCCCAACGTGAAATATCCGGCTGCACCGTTGCTCCTACTATGAAAATACTGATAACAAGCGAGATCGCACTGCCAAACGTAAATCCCCCTGCTTTTGGAATACTTACGGGTATCGAATAATTTTTCAGCGTTAAAAATAAGGTGAACAGCATTAATCCTAATAATAGCGGCACAGACCACACGCTTAATTTCTCAATGGCCCGGTACCCAAAAATAGCGGTCGTCATCATCAGTAGACCGCCAATTAAAGAAAGGACTTTAACGTTGATGGATACGTGAAAGGCGTCTTGTAAAACTGTGTGCGCATTGGTAGCAAAAAAGCCCACCTGTACCCCAAACCACCCAAGTAAAGATATTCCGAGGACAATAGAAAACACTTGAGCACCATATTTTCCAAATACATACTTTGTAATCATTGATGTAGAAAGATTGGTGGAAGCTCCGACAATCGCACAAATCGTGCATAAAATGGCAAGAATGAGCGATCCGACACAAACCGATAAAATTGCTTGATTTAACGGCATCCCATTCGCTAATTCCGCCCCTAACATAACCGCAGATAAGTCGACCCCGATAGCGACCAATACCGAAAACATGGAAAACCATGATCTTCGCAATTCCTTTGGTACGGCCTCTCGTGCAAAATCTGAAATAACTTTTTCCTCTTTCATAGACGCAGCCCCCTATTTATAGTCACAATTTTTTTTTACTTTGTTCATCAGAGGAAGCTGCTTTTTCATGATCATTATAAATTCCATTCCAATAAATGCTCCAGGTTTGCTCTACCCGTCTTTTAAATTTGTCTTCCTGGTGTTGATAATAGAGCAATTCCAAAAAGATTCCGTCCATTAAACATAGAAAGGAGGCAATTAAGTCATCAATAGGTTGATTTTTTAACACCCCCTGCCTAATTCCCTCCGAAAAGATACTTTCAAGCATCTCACCAAGAACCTCTTCCATCTCGCTAAACGTTTCTTTTACTTCATCGTTTAAAGTCGGAGGAAGGAAAAAGGTAAATTTCATATAGGCTGCCGTTTTCTCAGGTTGACTTAAATGATAATGACATATCGCTTCTAATATTTGATAAAGCTTTTCTTTTACCGTTCCATTTGTTAGATTGTCAATTGAACTTTTTATGTGACGGTGATTATCTTGCAACAGATCCTTATATACAGCCATAAATAAATCTTCTTTACTTTTATAAAAAGCATAAATGGACGGCGTTTTAATACCCACCTCTTTAGCAATGCTTGAAAGAGTTGCACGCTCATAGCCTTTCTCAGCTAATTGCTTGTATGCAACGTCTTTAATTTTATTTTTCGTCATCAACATACCACCTAACTAATTTAGTTAGGTATAATAATACTAACTATTCTGATAAATTACAATAGATAAATTCTGAAAATTCTTTCAACCAACTGGTGAATTTCAGTTAAAGGGCAAATATGAAAGATTGGCTGTCGGTCTGTTTCTTTTGAAAAAACATCCTTCACAAAAAAGGCCTAGCTTTCGCTCTAGGAGCAATTCTCTCTAATCGATTAAATTAAAAATCACATCTCCATTAAAGGAAGTTACACCAAAATAGACCCTTTGGGAGCCAAAGGGTCTATCGTTTTTCACTTTTATTGTTTATGTATGATTTTATTCAATTAAAAAAGGATATTTTCTCTAAGCCCTCTTCCGGTATCGGCCTCGCCTACGCCAGATACTATGACAGCCACACATGCCATCCAACCCATCTTTATTATAACAGAAAGCGCTTACATTTCCAAGGATTACTAGAAAACATTTTTAGAATTCTTACTCTACGATTTAGTGTTGCTTGGTTGTTCCTCTTAGTAGTTTCTCAGCTTCAATTATACGGGGACCCTTATCATGTATGTATTCAAGTGAGATCCCCCTTCTTAATGCTGATTGTTCCATTAATCTAATTTCATGATACATGGCATCAGACAAGATTCCCTTTTCAATGTTCTTATTTATTTCAAAATAAAACCCAGCCAATAAATCTAACGGTAATTTATCGTAAAAGGAACATTTTTCTTTCACCATAAATCACCTCCTAATAAGACCATACAAAAAAATAGTGTAGATTGAAAGATTTTTCCAAGAGTAAAAACATAATTGGGGTAGCATAAGCAAATATGTGGATTTACAACGTTTAGTAAGTTTTAATGGTCTCAATGAATCTGCGGAAAGTTCAGGTTACGCCCGGGCCGATATTTTTCCAGTGGCTTCCCTATGATATCTGTTGGTAAACCAGTAATACGTGTATATTCAAGATTGATCATTCGTTCATACCCATTTTGATTAATCATTAGAACACCGTCATTGATTGACTCTATAATTGCTTTCCACGAGCCTATGAATATCCCGGATAAAACACCAGCAGCGAATCCATCGCCAGCGCCAATAGGATCAATTACCGTTGCGACCTGATAAGGCTGAACATAACCAAAAGTATCAGAAGTAGAATAGTAGGCCCCCTTTTCTCCTAGCTTCACGATTACCATTTCAGCACCTAATTGTTTACATTCTCTCGCTATCTGTTCACAATCTGTTGACTTGAATAAGTAGTAACCTTCTGAGATTCCTGGAAGAATGATATCGGACTTTGCTACTATTTCCAATAATGTTTCTCTACCTGTTTTATCATCAAGAAGCGTCTTTCGTACATTGGGGTCAAATACGATTTTTTGACCATTTTTCTTGGCAAGCTCTATTGCATGTAAAACGGTATTTTTACAAGAATCACTAAGTGCGGGAGTTATTCCAGTAAGATATAGGAACTTTGCTTTGGCTATATAGCTTTCTTCCAAATCTGCAGGGACCATTTTACTGGCAGCAGATTGATTTCGGTAATAGAAGACTCTTGAACTATTGATAGTTGTTCTTTCTCTTAAAAACAAACCCGTGGGTGCGCTTTCATCTTCTTTTACAAACGAAGTGTCTACGCCTTCCCCACGTATTCTTGAAAGGATACGTTTTCCAAGCTCATCCTTGCCTACTCTGCTCATCCAGCCAGTTTGATAGCCAAGCTTCGCTAAGCCAATAAGTGTATTTGTTTCAGCACCGGCAACTCTCGAAGTGAAGTTCCGATTGTATCGTAATTGACCTGTTTCTTCAGCAGAAAATAAGATCATCGTTTCCCCTAAACTTACAACATCCATATGAACACCTCGTTTCATTAAAACTGACTATTCCCTGCATTTCCAATACTGGTTGCAACGTCTTTTGCGGCGGTAATCAATTTTCCTACGATTAAATCCTTTTGCTTAATCATTCTTTCTTTTGGACCAGCCACACTGATGGCTGCTTGAATGGTATGGTTGGTTCCATAAATCGGTGCAGCCAGACAGAATAAACCATCTTCATTTTCCTCATCATCTATCGAATAACCAAGCTCATTAAACAATGTTAGCTGCTGTTCAAGCAGCTTTTTGTCTGTGATGGTGTGCTCGGTGATAGGGCGTAATTCAAGACTATCTAGGATAGTAGTCCTTTGTTGCTGAGGTAAAAAGGCCAAAAATGCCTTTCCGAGACCTGTACAATATAAAGGTTTTTGACTTCCTGGCTGTGCAGTAGTACGAATAGAACGGTTGTTATCAATTTTCGCAACATATACCAGTTCATTCTCTGATAACACCGCCATGAATACCGTTTCTTGAACATCCTCCATCAATTTTTTTAAATAAGGCAAGCCTTGAGAGGAAATATCCAACGAATCCATAGCAGCGCTACCAATTTGGATCAGCTTTGGTCCTAACTTATATTTATTATAAGAATCAAGAGATAGGTACCCTTCATTTAACAACGTTCTAATGAGGCCAGAAGTACTACTTTGTGGAAAAGACAAGGATTCACTAATTTCCTTGATGGTTAAACCATGCTGAACCTGGCTTAATAATTCAAACACTCTTAAAACTCTTTCTGCAGATTTAACGGACATTTTTTTACTCTCCTTTAAATCACATATATGATTCGATATCTTATATATGATTTGATGATTTAATAT
>NZ_JBHXAS010000169.1:0-7832 GCF_042727425.1 Peribacillus sp. NPDC060253 | reverse complement strand
AGATATATTAATATCATTATTCCATGAAAAGATGGGCTATTTTGTGGAACAGATCGAAGAAGAGCTAAAAGGAAAGACCACAGCTTCGGAAAAAATGCTTGTACTCATACAAAAACATTTTCAAAACCTTTCAGAAGACGTGAATTTAGCAATTGTCACTCAGTTGGAATTAAGACAGTCGAATAAAGAATTACGCCTAAGAATTAATGATGTGTTAAGAGGATATTTAAATTTAATCGATCAGATCATTATAGAAGGAAAAGAGAACGGCGAGTTCATGCCTGATTTAAACAATTTGCTTGCAAGGCAAATGATTTTTGGAACGATTGACGAAACAGTGACGACTTGGGTCATGAATGAGCAAAAGTATTCGCTCTCAGACCTTGCACCTGACGTTCACCGCCTTCTACTTGGCGGCTGTGGCTTGAGAAGTTAACGATTTTTATAGAGGATGGCTAGCCATCCTCCAAAAATCGGTTAATTTTGCTTTCCGGATTCATTGGGAAGTGATACATATTAAATTTTCAAAAAAGTTTGACTAGCATGCCAGGAGGGATAGATATGGAATACCTAAAGCTTTCTGTCGAAAATCATGTGGCCTTTATAACGATTGATCATGCACCCGCAAATGCGCTTTCCTCGGCAATCATCGGAGAGTTGTCACTGGCCTTCGATCAAATTGAGCAAAACGAAGCCGTACGGGTTGTCCTTCTTCATGGTGAAGGAAGATTTTTCTCTGCAGGAGCAGACATTAAAGAGTTTACAGAAGTGAAAAACGGTAAAGCTTTCGAGAAACTGACCAAGAATGGTCAATCTGTATTTGAAAAAATTGAATCTTTTCCAAAACCGGTCATTGCAGCCATTCATGGAGCTGCGCTTGGCGGAGGATTGGAACTGGCTATGTCCTGTCACATCCGTTTGGTAACCGAAAGGGCAAAACTAGGTTTGCCTGAGCTTCAGCTCGGCTTAATACCTGGATTTGCAGGCACCCAACGACTTCCTCGTTATGTGGGTACAGCAAAAGCAGCTGAGATGCTGTTTACAAGTGAACCGATTACTGGTATCCAAGCCGTACAATGCGGGCTGGCAAATCATGCCTACACGGATGAAGAACTAATTCCAAAAGCGGTGGAGCTAGCCAATAAAATTGCCAAGAAGAGTCCTCTTGCGTTAAAGGCGGCTATAGAGCTATTGAATTTTTCTAAGCATGATTCCTACTATAAAGGTGTGGAACGGGAAGCCGTTCTCTTTGGCCAAGCTTTCGATACGGCTGATGCACAAGAGGGAATTGGAGCTTTCATTGAAAAAAGAGAAGCTGTATTCAAAGGGAAATGATATGATTTCCCTTCATATATAAATAACTATTTTTAAATATTATGCAGGATTTTGATGAAATCTGAAGAATACAATTATATATATCAATAATATTCATAATCTTCAAAACTCAAATTATTCGGGAGGTATTATCGTGAACATTTATGTGCTGCTGAAAAGAACATTTGATACAGAAGAAAAGATTACTCTATCCAACGGGAAAATTAATGAGGATGGAGCAGAGTTCATCATCAATCCATACGATGAGTATGCGGTCGAAGAAGCAATCCAAGTGCGTGATGCACATGGCGGCGAAGTAACGGTAATTTCAGTCGGAACCGAAGAGGCTGAAAAGCAATTACGTACAGCGCTTGCTATGGGTGCCGACAAAGCCGTATTGATTAATATAGAAGACGACATAGAAAATGGTGACCAATTCACGACTGCCAAAATCATAGGTGAATACTTAAAAGGCAAGAATGCAGACTTAATCATTGCAGGAAACGTTGCAATCGATGGCGGCTCTGGTCAAGTGGGACCACGCGTTGCAGAAATTTTGGAAATTCCTTATATTACAACCATCACTAAATTGGAAATCGCAGCTGGAAATGTAAGCGTTATCCGCGATGTTGAAGGGGACTCTGAAACGATCGAAGCATCTCTTCCATTGTTGGTGACCGCTCAACAAGGGTTAAATGAGCCACGTTATCCTTCATTACCAGGAATCATGAAAGCGAAGAAAAAACCGCTTGAAGAATTGGAATTGGATGACCTGGATTTGGAAGAAGAAGATGTTGAAGCAAAAACAAAAACGATAGAAATCTATCTTCCCGCTAAAAAAGAGGCTGGAAAGGTATTGAACGGCGAGATCGGTGATCAAGTTAGCGAACTTGTTCAATTATTACGCAGCGAAGCAAAGGTGATTTAATCAAAACTGTTCTTTTCTGAACTAACAACACACAACAAAAAGATACCAGGAGGTTTTTATAAATGGCTAGAAAGTTTCTTGTATTGGGCGAAGTTCGCGACGGTTCACTAAGAAATGTATCATTTGAAGCTATCGGTGCGGCTAAACTTGCTGCTGATGGCGGAGAAATCGTAGGTGTTTTAGTTGGTGACAGTGTTCAAAATTTTGGGAATGAATTGATTCAGCATGGTGCAGACCGGGTTGTTGCAGTTGAAAATGATCAATTGAAACAATATACATCAGATGGTTATGCACAAAGCTTGCTTGCCGTCATCGAGCAGGAAAAGCCAGAAGGAATTTTCTTCGGGCATACGGCTCTCGGAAAAGACCTTGCCCCTAAATTGGCTGGAAAGCTTGAATCAGGATTGATTTCAGATGTTACCTCCATTGAAGAAGAAGGCGGAAATATCGTTTTTACCCGCCCGATTTATTCTGGTAAAGCATTTGAAAAGAAAATTGTTACAGATGGAGTGATTTTCGCGACAATCCGTCCGAACAATATTGAACCATTAGCGAAAGACGAGTCCCGCTCTGGTGATGTTTCTACATTAAGTGTGGATATTAAGGATTTACGCACCATCATTAAAGATGTTGTTAGAAAAGCAAGTGAAGGGGTCGACCTTTCAGAAGCAAAAGTGATCATTGCAGGCGGACGTGGTGTGAAAAGTGAAGATGGCTTTGAACCATTAAAGGAACTGGCACAAGTTCTTGGCGGAGCGGTAGGTGCTTCCCGTGGTGCATGTGATGCGGATTATTGCGATTATTCTCTGCAAATCGGGCAAACGGGTAAAGTCGTTACACCTGACCTTTATATTGCCTGCGGAATATCTGGAGCGATACAGCATTTAGCTGGCATGTCCAACTCCAAAGTTATCGTTGCCATCAACAAAGACCCTGAAGCTAACATTTTCAATGTAGCTGACTACGGAATTGTCGGAGACCTTTTCGAAGTCGTTCCATTACTGACGGAAGAATTCAAAAAACTAAAAGTTAACGCGTAAATCAAATAAATGAAAGACAAGGGGCAAGACATTCGGCTAAGCCGATACACGTCTTGCCCCTTTATTTGGGCTAATAGGGAAAGCGTTAAGCCTGCATATTCGCTCTTTTTTAGGACATCCTACCACTGAAGCAAAATGTTAGCATCGTTTCTACCTTCAATGGTATACTGTCTTTAGTTATTTGAGTAAATTTGAGGAGGAAATATATATGGCTATTGTAAATGCAACTGACCAAACTTTCACGACTGATACGAACGAAGGTGTCGTTCTTGTAGATTTTTGGGCACCATGGTGCGGACCTTGTAAAATGATCGCTCCTGTACTTCAAGAGCTTGATACTGAAATTGGCGATACAGCGAAAATCGTAAAAGTTGATGTAGATGAAAACCAAGAAACAGCAGGAAAATTCGGTGTGATGAGCATCCCGACATTAATCGTCCTTAAAGACGGTGAAGTGGTGGATAAAGTGGTTGGTTTCCAACCAAAAGAAGCTCTTGCTGAACTTATTGCAAAACACGCTTAATAGTAAGATAGCTAAAAAAAGCTTCAAGTCTGCGGACTTGAAGCTTTTTTCGCTATCTTGATATATAATATTGAAAATGGGATAACAGGAGGCTGTATATATGAACCAACAAATAAAGAATAAACTTGCCCTTCTTCCCGATCAACCTGGTTGTTATTTAATGAAAGATCGTCAGGGAACGATCATTTATGTAGGCAAAGCGAAAGTGTTGAAAAACCGTGTCCGTTCTTATTTCAGGGGATCCCATGATGGAAAGACATTTCGGCTCGTTAATGAGATAGAGGATTTCGAATACATTGTCACCTCTTCCAATATCGAGGCTCTTATTTTAGAGTTGAACCTAATCAAAAAACATGATCCAAAATATAATGTCATGCTTAAGGATGATAAGACGTATCCTTTTATTAAGTTGACGGCGGAACGGCATCCCCGTCTAATCATTACGCGAAAAGTCAAAAAGGATAAAGGGAAATATTTCGGTCCTTATCCGAACGCTTTTGCGGCTAACGAGACGAAAAAATTACTTGACCGCATCTATCCTCTTAGAAAATGCAATACCTTACCGGATCGAGTTTGTCTCTATTATCACCTAGGACAGTGTCTGGCTCCATGTGTATATGATGTAGAGGAACAGGAATATAAAAAAATGGTGGAGGATATCAATCGGTTTTTGAACGGCGGCCATACCGAGATAAAAAAAGAACTGACAGAAAAAATGCTGGAGGCATCCGAAGAGCTCGATTTCGAGAGGGCCAAGGAGTTCCGTGACAAAATTGCCCACATCGATATCACGATGGAGAAGCAGAAAATGATGACGACGGATTTCATCGACCGTGATGTATTTGGCTTTGCCTATGATAAAGGCTGGATGTGCGTTCAAGTATTTTTTGTGCGACAGGGTAAATTGATAGAAAGGGATGTTTCACTTTTTCCTGTCTATGATGAACCGGAACAGGAACTTCTTACATTCCTGGGTCAGTTTTACGAGATTACCAACCACTTTAAACCAAAGGAAATTTTGCTTCCTGAATCAGTGGATGCCGAAATGGCCGAAGGGCTGCTTGGTGTGAAAACGATTCACCCGAAACGGGGAGCGAAAAAAGATATGCTTAAACTGGCGAATAAAAACGCCTCCATCGCCCTACAGGAAAAATTTTCTTTGATTGAACGAGATGAAGAACGAACGATCAAAGCCGTGGAAAACCTCGGGTTCCAATTGGGCATCTATACCCCGCATCGAATTGAAGCCTTCGATAACTCCAATATCCAGGGAAGTGACCCTGTTTCCGCTTTAGTCGTGTTCATTGATGGGAAACCGGAAAAAAGGGAGTACCGCAAATATAAGATCAAAACGGTCCAGGGACCTGATGATTATGAATCGATGCGTGAAGTGGTTCGAAGAAGATATTCACGAGTATTGAAAGAAGGGCTGCCACTTCCGGATCTAATCATCATTGATGGCGGAAAGGGACATGTGGAAGCAGTTCGAGATATTTTGGAAAATGAATTGGGCCTTGATATTCCACTTTCGGGTTTGATTAAAGATGAAAAACACAGAACATCGCAATTGATGATTGGCAACCCGCTTGAACTTGTTCCGCTTGATTCACGGAGTCAGGAATTTTACTTATTGCAAAGAATTCAGGATGAAGTGCATCGGTTTGCGATTACGTTTCATCGCCAGCTACGCGGGAAAAATGCGGTTCACTCACAGCTTGATGATATTCCAGGAGTCGGGGAAAAGCGGAGAAAGCAATTATTAAAGCATTTTGGGTCATTGAAGAAAATCAAAGAGGCAACGACCGAGGAAATTATGGACGCAGGCATGCCAAAAGGGGTAGCCGAGGGAATCGTTAGAAAATTGCAAGAATAATCTTGCTTGCGATAAATCTCTATGCTATGATTAGAAGGAATTTTTAATTAGACAACTTAAAAGTGCTGATAGAGGTGCGGAATTCAAGAGTAAAAACCTGGAGAAGTATGAGCTTCCATGATAGGTTTTGAAAGGGGAGGACGCCGAAGGAAGACAAGACTCATACCTTGTTTTTCTGGTCTGACATTTAATAAATGGCGGATTGTCAGGGTTTATACCCTGGAGAGCTATCTCACTGTGTTTACAGTATTAGATATGTGATCACAGCAATGAGATATTTCTCATTGCTTTTTTTATTGCCTAAAAAGGTAGAGAGGGTGCATGAGGATGGCATTAATCGTTCAAAAATTCGGCGGAACATCCGTCGGTAGCGTAGAAAAAATCAAAAATGTTGCCAAACGGGTAATCGAGGAAGCGGAGAATGGAAATGAGGTAGTCGTCGTTGTTTCGGCTATGGGGAAAACCACGGATCAATTGGTTTCCATGGCCCGTGATATTTCCGGATCCCCGAGCAAGAGGGAAATGGATATGCTATTGACTACAGGAGAACAGGTAACGATTTCCTTGTTAACGATGGCATTGATTGAAGAAGGACATGAAGCCATTTCGTATACTGGCTGGCAAGCCGGCATGCAAACGGAATCCGTTCATGGGAATGCCCGGATTTTAAACATCGATGCTTCAAGGATCCAAGCTCAGCTTTTGGAAAAGAAAATAGTGGTCGTAGCCGGTTTCCAGGGGAACGATGCAAATGGGGAGATCACTACCTTAGGGCGAGGCGGTTCCGATACGACGGCGGTTGCCATCGCTGCAGCGCTGAATGCGGATAGATGCGATATTTATACGGATGTAACGGGTGTTTTCACAACGGACCCACGCTACATAAAAGGCGCTCGAAAACTCCAATCCATTTCTTACGATGAAATGCTGGAACTTGCCAATCTGGGGGCAGGCGTCCTTCATCCAAGGGCTGTCGAATATGCAAAAAACTATCAAATTCCGCTTGAAGTCCGTTCGAGCATGGAGAAAGAATCAGGAACGATCATTGAGGAGGAAGCAACTATGGAAGAAAACTTAATCGTACGCGGCATTGCTTTTGAAGACAGTATTACAAGAGTCACAGTATATGGTTTGCCCCAATCACTTGGTGTATTATCAACAATTTTCACGACACTTGCGAAAAACAGAATTAATGTGGACATTATCATTCAAAGCATGACCGCCGAGGATACCACCAATCTATCATTCTCCATTAAAAGTGAAGATACGGAAGCAGCCTTGATCGTGCTGGAAAATAATAAAGAAAAATTGGCATTCAATCGTATTGAAACGGAAGGCGGTTTGGCCAAAGTGTCCATCGTCGGATCCGGTATGGTATCCAATCCAGGAGTGGCCGCCGAGATGTTCGAAGTGATGGCCCATACAGGCATCCAAGTGAAAATGGTTAGCACATCGGAAATAAAAGTCTCGACAGTTGTCAATGAAAAGGAAATGGTGAAGGCTGTCGAATCTCTTCATGAAGCATTTAAACTTGGACAGCATGCAAATGTACTAGCTTGAGAATGAATGGAGCCCAATAAAAAAACAGACTTCCGGTTAAAAGGGTAAGTCTGTTTTATGGGCTTATTAGATTGGATCTCTGGGATCCCATTGAATGGTGAATGTCACCTTTTTTGCGCGGCGTTTGACTTCTTCCGTTGATTCGCTGAGGAATTTTTTTTGCAGTGTAAACTGCTCGGCAAGGAAGCCGGCTTCAAGTTGGAAGTGACAGTCAGGATGTAAATCCAGTCGGCGGCTGATTATTTCACCGGTCAATGAGTATTCCATCTCGTTTTTCGTATACTTCATGATTTCGAGATTGCCCCATCCAGCGCTCTGGAAAAATCCAATAATTTCCTGATCGCCATTCAATGGAAATTTTCTTGCTAGCTGTTTACCTGCCCAATAGAGGATTTGATTAGAGTCTTTTCCGAGAATATCGTTCAATAGAACTTCTCTGATTAATTCATATCCGAAAGCTGGAACTTGGAAATCTTCAGTTTGAATTTGTTCAGTTTCAATTTCTTCTTCTATCGCAGCAGCAATATTTTTTTTCATAGATTATCGCCTCTTTCTGTAAATCTATTATAAACGTTTTTCTTTTGCAAATTATAC